>NZ_WQPW01000096.1:114324-128705 GCF_018785465.1 Clostridium sp. MCC328 | reverse complement strand
GATGCTTCGCATTCCAAATCGGCAAAATCCACTACCACCACTGTATTGTACGGAATTTTCAGTTCAGAAAATTCCTACCCATGAAAAGTAACATCTGCTCCACAGGGAACTTTCCCCGCTTCTGCCTCCTGCATCTTCGAATTACTTTCTCATAATGATCTCGTCTCTTCCCGGACCATTGGAAACCATCGTGATCGGCACTCCGATCTCCTCCTCGATGGTCTCGATATACTTCTTACAGTTCTCCGGAAGATCCTCGTAGTTCTTGATTCCGCGGATCTCGCATTTCCAGCCCGGAAGAGTCTTGTATACCGGTTTTGCTTTCTCAAGCTCCGGAGTTGTCGGGAAGTCTTTTGTTACCTTTCCATCGATCTCATATCCTACGCAGATATGAAGCTCGTCAAGATATCCTAAAACGTCGAGAACCGTGAGGGCAACCTCTGTGGATCCCTGGATCTGTACGCCATATCTTGATGCGACTGCATCGAACCATCCCATTCTTCTCGGACGGCCTGTCGTCGCACCGAACTCACCGCCGTCACCGCCGCGGCGTCTTAACTCGTCTGCCTCTTCACCGAAGATCTCGCTGACGAACGCACCTGCGCCGACTGCGCTGGAGTAAGCCTTAACGACTGTTGTGATGTTCTTGATCTCGTACGGCGGGATGCCTGCGCCAATCGCGCCGTATGCAGCCAGTGTGGAGGAAGAAGTAACCATCGGGTAGATACCGTGATCCGGATCCTTTAAGGAACCGAGCTGGCCCTCTAAAAGGACATTCTTTCCTGCCTTGATCGCATCGCGAAGGTATTTGGATGTGTCGCATACATACGGAGCGACCATCTCCTTATACTCCATAAGTGTATTGAAGATCTCCTTCGGATCAAGAGCCGGCTGATGATATAAATGCTCTAACATCACATTTTTCAGTGTGCAGACGTTTTCGATCTTATCCATCAATTCCTTCTCATCACCGAATAACTCGTTGACCTGAAAACCGATCTTTGCGTATTTATCAGAATAGAACGGAGCAATTCCGGACTTTGTGGAGCCGAAAGACTTACCTGCCAGACGCGCTTCCTCATAAGTATCAAATAAAATGTGGTACGGCATTAAGATCTGTGCTCTGTCGGACACGAGGATCTTCGGCATCGGAACGCCCTGGCTTGTCAGGTCGTTTAACTCATTTACAAGGAACGGGATGTTTAATGCCACGCCGTTTCCGATGATGCTTGTTGTATGATTATAGAATACACCTGACGGAAGAAGATGAAGGGCAAATTTTCCGTAATTGTTGATAATTGTGTGACCAGCGTTGCTACCGCCCTGGAAACGGACAATAATGTCGGATTCCTTTGCAAGCATATCTGTGATCTTACCTTTTCCCTCATCGCCCCAGTTGGCGCCTACGATTGCTCTAACCATGTTCTAATATCCTCCTTTGGACGTTTAAACGGAATGCGCGTTCCGCATCCCGGCGTCTTACGCGGTTGTACGTGTCATACTCATGACACTCCCATAGTTTACAACAAAATTATCCATAAGTAAAGACAATATTTATTATGAACTCCATAATAGCTGATTATGAGTTACTTTTCATGGGTAGGAATTTTCTGAACTGAAAATTCCGTATGATACCGTTATGACCGCGGATTTTGCCGATTCGGAATGCGAAGCATCGGCAAAATCCTGTTACAGTGCGCGGGCATGGAGTGCCCGTGTACTGTAACGATTATGGCCTTCGGTTCATACAGGGCACGAACTACAGACGGAAAACATTTTATCCTATACTTTTCGTTCCCTTAAGACCTCTAAGAACCTCTCTCCTGCCGAGGAGATCGGCACCTTCTTATCCGTCACGACGCAGATCTCGCGCTCCGGCATCATCTCCCGGAAGGCGAGCTCGAAGAGCTCCCCGCTCTCGATCTTCTCCTTTGCGAACTCTTCCATCACGCAGCCGATCCCCATGTTCCGGATCGCGAACTGGACGATCATGTCACTGGTGGCCAGCTCAAACTCCGGCTCCAGAACGATCCCACGCTGTTCCAAAAAGCAGTCCATAAACTTTCTGGTACTCGTATCTTTTTCCAGAAAGATGCAGGGAAGTTGCTCCAGCTCCCCGTACTCCATTCTCTTTCCCTTCAATGTCCAAAACTTATTTCCAGCCACAAAGGTATTCCGGATCTTCTTCACCTCAAAGGATTCCACCTCCGGTCTTGCATCAAAAGGCGTGCTCACCACACCGAAATCGATCTTTCCCTCGTACAGGGACTCGATGGTCTCCGGTGTCGGCGCGTTTGACACCATGACCTTGATATTCGGATAGCGCTCATGGAAAGTCTCAAGGTACGGGAGCAGGTAAAACTGCAGTGTCATATCGCTGGCACCGATCCTCACCTCTCCCATGTCCATATCCACAAGACGTTTTAACATCTCCTCACCGTCCATGAGGTTTTCCATCCCGCGCTCCACATATGGATACAGAAGCTTTCCCTCTGTGGTGAGCCGCACACCCTTCTGGGTCCGAAGAAAAAGCTTTGTGTTCAGCGCTTTTTCCAGCTGCTTGATCGCCTGACTCGCCGCCGGCTGGGAAATGCAGAGCGCCTCTGCTGCAGCGGTAATGCTGCCGAGGCGCCCTACATAGTAAAATACTTTATAATATTCCGTGCTGATGCTGCTCGCATGATCCATTATACGTTGATCTCCGCTTTCACTCCGAGAAGATCCGCGTTTTCTTTTAAAATCGGGCGGACAACCTCATCCAGGAACTCATCTACCTGCTTCGGTGCGCGTCCGACGTACTTCTTCGGATCCATCGTCTTCTTTAACTCATCCAGGCTTAAATTGAAGGACGGATCTGCCGCGATAAGCTCTAAGAGGTTGTTGTCCTTTCCTTCTACCTTCACATTCTTTCCTGCTTCCATGGAAAGTTCACGGATACGCTCGTGAAGTTCCTGTCTGTCTCCGCCGGCCTTTACCGCATCCATCATGATGTTCTCAGTAGCCATAAACGGAAGCTCGGCCATTAAGTGCTTCTCGATCACCTTCGGATATACCACAAGACCATCCACAACATTTAAGTAGAGATCCAGAATACCGTCGATCGCAAGGAATCCTTCCGGAACGGAAAGACGCTTGTTCGCGGAGTCATCCAGGGTACGCTCGAACCACTGGGTGGAGGCAACGAGCATCGGGTTCATCATATCGGACATCACATAGTTCGCCAAGGACGCGATACGCTCACTTCTCATCGGGTTTCTCTTGTATGCCATAGCGGAGGAACCGATCTGGTTCTTCTCAAACGGCTCTTCCACTTCTTTTAAGTGCTGGAGAAGACGGATATCGTTGGAGAACTTATGGGCGCTCTGGGCGATTCCGGCAAGAACGGAAAGCACACGGCTGTCGATCTTTCTGGAATATGTCTGACCGGATACCGGGTAGCACTGGGAGAATCCCATCTTTGCGGCGATCCGTCTGTCTGCCTCGCGGCACTTCTCATGATCCCCATCAAAGAGCTCTAAGAAGCTTGCCTGGGTACCTGTAGTTCCCTTGGAACCGAGTAATTTCATGGAACCGATCACATGGTCAAGATCCTCAAGGTCAAGGCAGAGTTCCTGTAACCATAAGGTCGCACGCTTTCCTACGGTTGTCGGCTGGGCCGGCTGGAAGTGTGTGAATGCCAGTGTCGGGAGCTCTTTATACTTATCAGCAAAATCAGAAAGCTCTTTCATCACATTGATGAGTTTTTTTCTGACAAGCTTTAATGCCTCCGTCATCAGGATGATGTCGGTGTTGTCTCCAACGTAGCAGGATGTGGCACCGAGGTGGATGATTCCCTTTGCCTTCGGGCACTGGAGTCCGTAAGCGTATACGTGGGACATCACATCGTGGCGGACAAGCTTTTCTCTCGCCTTCGCCTCCTCGAAGTTGATATCCTCAGCATGTGCCTTTAACTCTTCGATCTGCTCATCTGTGATCGGAAGACCGAGTTCTTTTTCTGTCTCGGCTAATGCGATCCATAATTTTCTCCATGTGCGGAATTTCTTCTCCGGGGAGAAAATATACTGCATTTCCCTGCTTGCATATCGCTCAGAGAGCGGGCTCTGGTATCTGTCGTTCATGACAAAATCCTCTTTTCTAATTCAATGTTTTTCTAATTCAATATATTTTCACGAATTCTCCGCCAACTACGGAGCTTTGTGGAACGTTGAATTTCCCTGATTATTTTTCATAACTTCCGCGGATGTCTTCTTCCGGCGGATCCACCGGATACTCTCCGGAGAAGCAGGCCGTACAGATCGGAAGTCCGTTTGCCATTTCACTTAAGCGCTCCATCTTTAAGTACGCTAACGAATCTGCTCCGATCACCTTGCAGATCTCATCCACGGTACGTTTGTGGGCGATGAGCTGCTCGCTGGACGGGATATCGGTTCCGAAATAGCACGGATAGAGGAACGGCGGTGCGGAAATTCTCATATGTACTTCCTTTGCTCCTGCCTCACGCAGCATATCCACGATTAGGTTGCTGGTGGTTCCGCGGACGATGGAGTCGTCGATCATAACGACGCGCTTTCCTTCCACGGCCTCTTTCAATACGTTTAATTTAATACGGACTGCAGACTCACGGCTGCTCTGGCCCGGCTTAATAAAGGTTCTTCCCACATAGGAGTTCTTTACAAAGGCCATCGCGTAAGGGATGCCGGATTCCATGGAATATCCAAGGGCTGCTGCATTTCCGGACTCCGGAACACCCACAACGATGTCCGCGTCTACCGGTGAATCCTTTGCGAGGCAGCGACCTGCGTAGATTCTGGAGTGGTAAACTCCGACGCCGTCAAAGACGCTGTCCGGTCTTGCAAAGTAAATATATTCAAAAATACATCTCGCCTCTTTTTTCGGGTCATGCATCATGAGATTGGACTTGATTCCATCCTTATTGATCGTCACGATCTCGCCCGGAAGCACATCGCGGACGAAGGTAGCACCGATCGTGTCAAGCGCGCATGTCTCGGAGGTCAGGATATAGGCATTATCACGCTTTCCGATACAGAGCGGCTTGAATCCCTGCGGATCGCGGGCACCGATGAGTTTTCTCGGGCTGCTGATCACAAGGGAATAGGCGCCCTTGATCTTCTTCATAGCGTTTGCCACGGCTTCCTCAGCGGTTCCCACCTTACAGCGCTCTCTCGCGATGTGGTAGGCGATGACCTCAGAGTCGATCGTGGTCTGGAAAATCGCTCCGTCGTAAGCGAGTTCTCTGCGAAGCTCCGGCGCATTGACAAGGTTTCCGTTGTGTGCCAGTGCCAGCGTTCCCTTCACATAATTTAAAACGAGCGGCTGTGTATTCTCGATGGTGCTGCTTCCGGCAGTCGAATACCGGACATGGCCGACACCGATGTTTCCCTTTAATTTTTCCAGCTTCTCTGACGTGAATACTTCGTTGCAGAGTCCCATCCCCTTACAGGCATTGACAACACCTTTCGGTCCGTATGTATCGCTCACCGCGATTCCGCAGCTCTCCTGTCCGCGGTGCTGTAAGGCGAACAATCCGTAATAAATGGTTGATGCAACATCATTTCCGTCCAGATCGTACATTCCGAAAACGCCGCACTCCTCATGCAGCTCGTCTGTTCCCCAGTCTAAAGTAAGTGATTTCTCCATAAATGCTTTTCATCCTCTGATTTATAAGTTTTTGCGATAAAACAGCAGTGTTTCAGTAGAAATTATAATACATACCCTATGGAAAATCAAGAAGAAGTTCCTCTCTCAAGGAGTCCTGTGGACTTCTTTGTGAAACCAGAACAAATTTCCGGCCCCTTTTTCGATCCCTATACCATAAATTTCCCCCTCCGTCTCAGAGGCGGTCCCATCTGGAATCCCTGTTTCAATATCCGGCACCAGGTATGTCTTCTCTGTCATCCTGGAGCACGCACAGGAATACGCGAGCCAGAGGAGTTCCAGCAGTAAAAGGATCCTCGCTGTCTTTACAGCAGCTCTTCTTATCTTTTCCCTTCGGTACCCGTGTCTCCACGGATGGTATGGATGGTACAGATAGCGGATGGCGTTCACTCCTTTCAAAATTCAGGCTGATACTTTTCCACGACTTTTGATAAGTTTTTTCAAGATGTACTCTTATTATATCTGTTTTCGCATATTTTCACAACAGGAAAACTTGTTATCGTTACATTTTAGTTGCTGTGACGGGTAGGAATTTTCTAAACTGAAAATTCCGTACAATACAGTGATAGCAGTGGATTTTGGTGATTTGGAGTGCGAAGCATCGGCAAAATCACGATGCAAAAGAAACAGGGAAATGATCTTCATACCCGTCCTACAGATCATTTCCCCGCTGTCCTGTCTTTCCGGCTCTTTCTGCCGTGTTGAGTTTCATTCCCCGGCAGTCCTGGATTCCGGTCCGGATATTTAGTTTGCCTTGGTGGTCTCCCCAGCAGTGCCGTTCGCTCCCGCCGCAGTAGTTCCTGACATGCCGGTGACATCGTCCGTCAGGTTGTGGATGCCGTCACCCACGTCATCCACCATATCCCGGAGCACACCGCCACTCTCCCCGGCTGTCTGGGACGGCGCGTTCGTGCTCTGGTTTGTGCCGTTTGTCTGTCTCTCCATTGTGGTTCCCGCTCCCGCGCTCCCCGTATCCGGGGCTGTGGTCATATTATTTCCGTTCCCTCTTCCGCAGGCTGTGATGATTGCCGCGGTCATAATGAGAAGCGCGCATGCTCTGATCCATCTGATTTTTCCCATAAAAATAATCTCCTTTCTACGGCTATTATGTGCCATAGAAAGGAGAAGTATTTTGGAAAAAAATGTATAAAACTTTAACCTCTATCAACCGACCACATCAGCCATATCGTAAAGTCCTGCCGGCTTTCCTGCGAGGAATTTTGCAGCCTCCACAGCTCCCTTTGCGAAGATCTCGCGGGAATAAGCGGTGTGTGTGAAGGTGATGACCTCGTCGCGGCCCGCGAACATAATATCATGCTCACCGACGATGGTGCCGCCGCGCATTGCCTGGATTCCGATCTCCTTTGGATCTCTTGCGACACGCTCGGAGGAACGGTCATATTTATAATGATAGCTGTTGTCGAGGCTCTCATTGATGGCATCAGCAAGGGCGATGGCGGTTCCACTCGGGGCGTCGATCTTGCGGTTGTGGTGCTTCTCTAAGATCTCGATGTCAAATCCTGCTGCCGCAAGGACCGGAGCGACCTCTTTCAATGTCTTCATGAGAAGGTTGATTCCGATGGACATATTTGCGGAGCGAAGGACTGCGTCCACCTTGCTCGCCTCTTTCACATGGTTTAACTGGTCCTCGGAAAGTCCTGTGGTGCATAAAACCACAGGAACCTTCTTCGTCTCGCAGTAGTCCAACAGTCCGTCAACCGCCTTTGCGGTGGAAAAATCGATGATGACATCTGCCTCCGGGCATTCGTCGAGGGACTTAAATACCGGGTATCCGGCATAGTTTTCTGTGTTCATATCCACGCCTGCAACGATCTCGATCGCGTCATCCTTGGAAATAATGTCCGTGATCACATGACCCATCACGCCGTGGCAGCCATTCATAATTGCTCTGATCATGTTTTTCTCCTCGTATTTTATTACAGGATACCGAAATCCTGCATTGCTTTCTTTAATACTTCCTGGTGCTGCGGCTCCATCACTGTAAGCGGAAGTCTCGGCTCGCCTACGTTCTTGCCCATTAAGTTAAGCGCAGCTTTTACCGGAATCGGATTTACTTCGGAGAACAGGGCCTCGATCAGCGGCATTGCCTTTAACTGAATGCGTCTGCTGGCCTCGATATTGCCCTTGAAGAACTCTGCGCACATGTCATGAGTCTGCTTCGGAGCCACGTTGGAGAGAACGGAGATCACGCCCTTTCCGCCGAGAGCCAACATCGGAACGACCTGGTCATCGTTTCCGGAGTATACATCCACATATCCGCCGGAGAGCTGAAGAATCTTTGCTGCTGCGGAGAAATTTCCACTCGCTTCCTTGACACCCACAATATTCTCCACATGCCTGCAGAGATCAACGATGGTCTCCGGTGCGATATTCACGCCTGTACGGCTCGGTACGTTGTAGAGGATCGCCGGGATCTTGATGGAGTTGGCGATCTTTGTGAAGTGGGCCTTTAAACCGTTCTGGGTCGCTTTATTATAGTACGGGGAAACTAAGAGAACGCCGTCTGCTCCTGCCTCTTCGGCCTCAACAGAAAGCTCAACTGCTGTCTGTGTGCAGTTGGAACCTGTTCCGGCAACCACCGGGATTCTTCCGTTTACGACCTCACATACGAAGCGGATCACCTGAATGTGCTCCTCCTCAGATGTTGTCGCGGACTCGCCTGTTGTTCCCATTGCTACGATACAGTCTGTTCCAGCCGCAATCTGTTCCTCGATCAGGCTTTCCAGTACTTCATAATTTACCGTTCCATTTTCCTTAAATGGCGTTACAAGTGCTACGCCGGCTCCTTCAAAAATAGCCATCATGCGTCCTCCTCTTTATTATGTAAAAATTAAATGTCTAAGATAGATTGCGCTCTTTTGCGGAACAAAGAATCCTGTTTCACAAAAAAAGGAGCTGAAATCAAATAAGATGTCAGCTCCCGGATCTTTCAGATTAAGCAGCCCTCCATCTTTTTTCTAAAGATGACAGTCATACGGTTCTTCGCCGCATGCCCAGAAACGGGAGCCTTAGGGATTCACTTCCTGTCTCTTCGGCGCCATCCCCTTTTCTCCGGCAGCCATTTCCCATTATCTGCCGGTCTACTCATGTCAGGCGCAACCTCTACTTATCATTTATGGTATCATCATTCCTGATGATTGTCAACGTCAATGTTTTCCATCCGTGAAATATCGGTTACATATTCTTCAATACCTTCCGGACACACGCGCCCGGTCATGACCAGCTCAGTCTCCTCATCTCTTGACTCAAGAAAACTCTGGAATTCTTCCTTCGAGATAATTCCCTGATCCACGATTCCAAGAATCTCATCCAGGATCAGGACATCGCACTCACCGGTCGTCATCACCTTTCTTGCGAAATTGAAGCCGTTTCGCATGTTCATCAGTTCCTCGTGCTTCTGATCTTCCGGAAGGTCCTCAAACCGCTCTTTGGAGTGCTCAAAACGGAAGAATTTGAGATCCGGCTCGAGACGCTTCAGGACGTCTGCCGCTCCTTCTCCCAGCATACCTTTCAAGAACTGTACCATAATGACCCTTTTTCCGCGGAAAACGCCCATCATCGCGTATCCCAATGCCGATGCGGATTTTCCGTATCCCGGTCCGCAGATCACACGGACTCTGTCACTTGCCATGATCATTCCCTCACTTTGTGTATACCGTTAGCTGAAGCTTTTTAAGGCTTCTATTATGCTATATTATCACATCTCTATCCTGTTTGCAAGAGATTTGCCTGTCTGTCAAAGTTGCCCTCCCTGATGTCTTTAATATGTATTTCTACGACTCCGCATGATCCGCACATTCAAGCTTACTGACGGAGACTTCATAGGCCACACGCTTCTCGCACTCCGTCTCGCTGACCTTTTTCGTGTACTCCCTGCTCTGGACACGGCCCCAGATGAGGATCCTTGTTCCGACGCCAAATCCTGAGGCGTATCTGGCATTGCGGCCCCAGGCGATGCATGGGATATAGTCTGACTTGCCATACGGGCGGTTCACTGCTACTAAAAGGTCTGCGATCTCCCTTCCTAATGGCGTCTTCCGGTAGACCGGTTCTTTACAGATATATCCGTCCAGAAAGATCTGGTTCGTTTTCGTGTAGTCCGTGAACTCCTCCATAAAGCGGACCTCTCTGACAAACACGGACAATACCAGACGGTTCTTCGTCCCCTCGTGGCGGTTGTAGGACCGGAACTGACCGGAGGCCTCCATGGTGCAGCCCTGGTAATCCTTCGTCACATCGATCAGACGCTCTGATATCATAAGCGGAATAATGTCCGCCTGCTCACTCAAACGGTTCACGAGAAGATCCACAAGATAAAAGCCCTCCCCAAACACGGCATGGCTGAATGTGAATCCTGAAACGATCGTTCCAATTACGGTTACTTTGTTGTTTTCCATTCCTTTTTCTGTCATAGTATTTTCTCCTTTTTGATTGTTTTTTCCGCTATACGGCTTTTACCGTATATCTGTATGTAATTAGAACGGAAATTAGAACGGTTTTGTGTCATGTCTTTTCAGGTTTTTATCGACGGAAATCCCGGATTTTTTCGGTATTTCGGCATGATCTTCTATTTTTTCTCAATACAGTGGTGACAGTGTTACTGTACACGGGTAGGAATTTTCTGAACTGAAAATTCCGTACAATACAGTGGTGGTAGTGGATTTTGCCGATTCGGAATGCGAAGCATCGGCAAAATCAGTTACTGTTTGCGCAAAGCGTGAACAGTAACGTGGCAGTGGATTCTGCCGCATGCTGTTTTTTTACCACTCTTGTTATTTTTCTCTCTTCATGTTAATATTTTATGATGTTGAGGTCAAAAAGTCTTTTGACCTCTCTGATATAGAAAGAAAGGGCATGACCGACAGGATACCTCCTTCGCGGTTATGGAAAGGTCAGGATCTTATGCTTCGCCTGCTACTCTTCGGACGACAGGTCTATTTGAAATATTCCATGGACGAAATGTCCGTTTATGCCGCACAGGCCTCATTTTTCATCATCATGGCGGCGTTCCCGTTTTTTATGGTGCTTCTGGCCCTGATCCAGGTGGCCCCCATGATCCATGAGGCAGATCTTCTGCGTTTTCTGCTGCCTGCGATCCCGGGCCGGTTCCAGGGGCTTTTGATCTATCTCCTGGACAGCCTGCACTCCGATTCCCCGGCAGCGCTGATCTCTGTGACTGCTCTTGCGGCGGTCTGGTCCGCGGCAAAGGGAATGCTCGGGATCGAAAAGGGCTTAAACCGGGTATTCGGCGTCACATCGCCGCGAAATTATATCCTTCGCAGGGCCCTCTGCAGCGTTTATACCCTGGCATTCTCCCTGATGTGTGTGACGAGCCTTGCGCTCCTCGTATTCGGAAGCTTCCTGCAGGAGATGCTGTTAAAATGGTTCCCGGCCCTGTCTTATCTCTCCGGGATGATCTCCCTGGGACGCGGACTTGTGATGTTTATCATGCTGATGATCTTTTTCACCGCCATCTACACGGCACTTCCGCACCGGAGGCTCTCGATCTGCGGCCAGATCCCGGGAGCCATGTTTTCCGCCGCCGGATGGGCACTCACTTCCCTGGCATTTTCCGTTTACTTCCGGTATTTCGGCACATACGCTGTCACGTACGGAAGTTTGACTGCGGTGATCCTTTTTATGCTGTGGCTTTATGTCTCGATCTGCATCCTGTTTGTGGGGGCGGAGATCAACTGGTTTTTGCTGTTTTATAAAGAAAAGATCATGTCGATAAAAGAAAACGGACTGCCCTGATCAGGCAGTCCATTTTCTTATAATCCGTAGATTCTTTTCGCATTTTCATAAAAGACCTTCCCCCACTTCTCCTCAGGAATCAGCCATTTTACGACTTCGATGTAGTCTCCGTAGTTGGCTAACGGCCAGTCTGTTCCGAACATGAACTTTTCATACTGGCTGCAGTAGGAGATCCAGGTCTTTAAGGCATCAAAATATCCTCTCTGCTGCTCTAAAAGCTTCGGGAAATCGATCTTCCCCTCCAGAAGGCCGGAGAGATCCGTCATCACGTTCTCATTTTTCTCCACGACAGCCGCCGCGTCCAGGAGCCACGGATTGCCGAAATGGCACATGACAAAGTTTACATCCGGATGACGGACTGCCGCCTCGTCCAAGGTCAGCGGATGACTGTATTTTAAGTAGGCGCGGGAACCAGCTGTCTGGCCCATGTGGATCGCCACAGGCTTTTTGTACGCCTTTGCGAGATCATAGAGCGGCTCGTACACCTCATCCGTCACATACATCTTGTTGTATCCGGGATAGAGTTTGATTCCGACACAGGTATCCCGCTTTAAGTTCTCCTCCACCTGGTCCAGGCTCTTCTTTTTGTCCTCGCTCACGAGAAAATCCCGGTCGATCCCCACACAGTACCTTAGGAACTCCGGGTAGGAATGATCCACCGGATCCACGCCCCGGTTTCCCATGACGACTCCTCCCTCAATATTGTATTTCTGATAGACCGCCCTTAAGTCTTCCTCTGTATTTTTATGTTCCGCCCGCACCGCGATCTCCTGAAAGTAGGGATTTTCCGGCACAAAGTGAAGATGTGCGTCGATGATCTTCATAGTCTCGCTCCTTAAGTCAATATACAGGAAAAACCCCTGTTTTAAGGGGTTTTCCTCCGTTTACGGGGCCTAGAAGTATTTCTTGCTGCCCCACAGATTACACCGTTTCAGATCCAGATATTCGTGATAGGCTTTCTCCAGAATCTGCTTCTCATTTGAGAATTTCAGAAGGTGGTACGCCTCATAATATTTGTAATATCCGGAATCTACGAAGTATTCTTCGCGCTGTGGTTTACTGTAATAACTGTCCGCCATCATTAAATACCAGTGGACTTCCTTTTCCACCGTATCCTGCGGCGTGTTAAATGAATACTGGCTCTTTCCGATGTACTTAATGATCTGGGCCTGGACCCCGGTCTCCTCCTTCACCTCTCTGAGAGCCGTTTCTTTAAACTCTTCTCCTGCTTCCACAGTTCCTTTCGGTAAGACCCAGCCTTCGTACTTGTTTCTGTAGTTCTTATAGAGAACCAGGATCTTG
This sequence comes from Clostridium sp. MCC328, assembly GCF_018785465.1. NCBI lineage: Bacteria > Bacillati > Bacillota > Clostridia > Eubacteriales > Clostridiaceae > Clostridium > Clostridium sp. MCC328. Next base: position 115,952 of record NZ_WQPW01000096.1, on the reverse strand, counting down.
CCGCGAAATATAACCACACCGCCGCAGCTCGTTGCTTCTATCATTGCAATTCCTCCTGACAGGCATTCAAGGGATTCCGCCCGAAAGCAGATTCCGCAGGTGTGTTTTTTACTGAGTTTAGTATACTTCTTTTTATCCGTGTTTGCAACCACGTTTTCACTCGCAGAAATTTCCATAATGTGTTACAGTACACGGGCACTCCATGCCCGCGCACTGTAACAGGATTTTGCCGATGCTTCGCATTCCGAATCGGCAAAATCCACTACCACCACTGTATTGTACGGAATTTTCAGTTCAGAAAATTCCTACCCATGAAAAGTAACCATAATGTATCTTCAGAAGGCTGATCATATATTTCACTGCGGTCCACACCTTACGCCGAAACAGAAAAACTCCGGCAGACCATACATCCGCCGGAGTTTCCTGTCTATGACCAAAGTTCAGTCATTCATTTTTTATGAACGATAACCATTCGGATTCTTGGACTGCCAGTTCCATGCGTCACGGCACATATCGTCGAGGTTTCTCTTTGCCTCCCAGCCAAGCTCCACCTTTGCCTTTGTAGCATCAGAATAGCATGTCGCGATATCGCCTGCACGGCGCGGTTTGATCACATACGGGATCTCTTTTCCAACCGCCTTGGAAAAAGCGTGGATCACGTCAAGAACGCTGTATCCGTGACCTGTTCCGAGATTATAGATATATACCGCCGGCTTATCATCAAATTTCTTTAATGCCTTTACATGGCCTTCCGCAAGATCCATCACATGGATATAGTCGCGGACACCCGTTCCGTCCGGTGTATCGTAATCATTTCCGAATACACCCACCTCTTTCAACTTTCCGATGGCAACCTGGGTGATGTACGGTGTCAGGTTGTTCGGGATTCCTTCCGGATCCTCTCCGATCAGACCGCTCTCATGAGCTCCCACCGGATTGAAGTAACGGAGCAGGATCACATTCCACTCCGGATCTGCCTTCTGCATATCGGTAAGGATCTGCTCCAGCATACTCTTTGTCTGTCCGTATGGGTTTGTGCACTGTCCTTTTGGGCACTCCTCTGTGATCGGAACGAAAGCCGGATCTCCGTAAACGGTAGCGGAGGAGCTGAAGATGATCTTCTTCACGCCATGTTTTCTCATCACATCGAGAAGGATCAATGTACCGGTAATATTGTTGTGGTAGTATTCCCACGGCTTTGCGACTGATTCGCCAACAGCCTTTAATCCAGCAAAGTGGATCACTGCGTCGATCTTCTCCGCATCAAAGATCTTTTCCATCGCGTCACGATCCAGCATATCTGCCTTGTAGAATGTCAGATCCTTTCCTGTGAGCTTCTTTACACGGTTTAATGCTTCTTCCGACGCATTGTAAAGATTATCAAAGACAACGACCTCATGTCCCTGTTCCAGAAGTGCCAGGCATGTATGGCTTCCGATATATCCTGCGCCGCCGGTTACTAAAATTCTCATGATGAACCCTCCCATGAATTTTGCCGTTCTGAGATACGGTTATTATTTCGGATCCTTTTCCCCGGATCCTGTCCTCGTTATCATTTTAACACTGCCCGTAATAAAAGAAAATATCATTTTTCTTTTATTCAATACAGATTTCTTTTTTTTACAGTA
>NZ_WQPW01000096.1:0-114161 GCF_018785465.1 Clostridium sp. MCC328 | reverse complement strand
GATTTGGATGAAAAAGTGCTTATGCAAGCAAGCTTGCAACACACTTTCTCATTCAAACCAGCGCATGGCTGAACTGTAACGTAATTTTCTCCACATACAGCACTTTTTCTGTTCTACAGACCACGTCCCGTATCTTACAGGCACATTTCCAAAAAGCACTCTACTGAAGCCATGCATCAAACAATTTCGCCGCGATCGGTGCTGCCGTATGCCCGCCGGAGCCGCCTTCCTCCACGATAACGCATACCGCGATCTTCGGATCATCCGCCGGTGCGAAACCGACAAACCATGCGTGAGTCTCTTTTCCCTTGTCGAATTCTGCGGATCCTGTCTTCCCTGCCACCTGGTAGGAATCCCGTTTCAGGGCGGATCCCGTTCCCACATTGACCACCTGTACCATCAGGTTCTTTAAGGCATCTGCCTCGTTCGGAACCATCAGCTCTCCTGCCACAGACGGGGAAAACTTCCGGATCACATCACCGCCGGAATTTTCCACATGATCCATCAGATACGGTTTCATTAAAATTCCGCCGTTTGCGACCGCCGCGGTGATCAGAAGATTGTGCATCGGGGACATCAATGTCTGTCCCTGTCCGATACCTGTCTGAAGCACTTCCCATGTCTCCGCATCCGGCTGCATGGAGAAGGTACTCTTATTGTACGGAATATCGAGAGGCAGGCTTCTGTTGAATAAAAGCTGCTCTGCAAGGTTCCGGTAGCTCGTCAGCTCAAGCTCTGTGCCGAGGTTCGCGAACGCTCCGTTGCAGGAATTTGCAAATGCCTGGGTGAAATCCTGGGATCCGTGTGCTTTCTTGTGATAGCACTGGATCTTGTTGTTCTCGAATGAAAAAATTCCGCTGCAGTCATAGTGATAGTCATTGTACGCGCCCGGATGTTCTCTCATATACTCCAGGGCTGTGACGATCTTAAAGGTGGATCCCGGCGGGTAGAGTCCCTGAGTCGCGCGGTTTAACAGTCTCGCCTCCGTACTGTCTCCGTTTACGAGATCATTCCAGTTTGCCGCCACCTTATTCGGGTCGAAGGACGGCTTTGAAACCATGCAGAGGATCTTTCCGGTATCCGGCTCGATGGCGATGACTGCACCCCGGTTCTTTCCGAGAGCATCCGATGCGATCTGCTGCAGATTTACATTCAGGGTCGTCACCACGTTGTCCCCAATGCTCTTTCTTCCCATGATCTCATCGGCGGTCTGCTCGATGAGGTTCGTGTGAGATCTCAAAAGGTCAAAGTTTGCCAGGGATTCGATTCCTGTCTTTCCCACCGTCGAATATCCTACCGCATGGGCAAACAGGCTGCCGTATGGGTATTCCCGCACCTCGGTACCGTTGGAATCCGTCGCCGTAACGGTCTTTGCAAGCACAGTCCCGTCATCCGCCAGGATCTTGCCGCGGGTGACCCGGTCCTCGAAAATAGTGGCTCTGGCGTTATACGGATTATCGATCACCGTATCGCTCTTTACCACGAGAAAATATCCCACATAGATTCCCATTGCGAGAAATAAAAATACTGCTGCATACACAAACCAGAGGATATTCCGGTTTGCCTTCGGATTCGGTTTACTCTTCTTCACTGGAATTCTCCTCCTCCTCTTCTTCCCCGCGTTTTAAGACATAAAGTCCCTGGATGACCTGGAATATGATAAAGGTCGAGACGATGGAGCTGCCGCCATAGCTCACAAGAGGCAGCGTCACACCGGTGGACGGGATAAACTTCGTCACCCCGCCGATGGTCAGAAATACCTGGGTAATATAAACACTTCCAAGCCCAAACGCGATCAGTTTATAGAACATCGCCTGCATCTTCATCGCGATCAGCATAAACTGCATATAACAGCCAAGGCATAAAAACAGGACGCAGAGCGCATAGAGTGCCCCCATCTCCTCGGAGATCGCCGCGAAAACGAAATCCTTGTCCACAACCGGGATCTTCTCCGGCATGCCCCGGTAAAGACCCATTCCGAACCATCCGCCTGTTCCGATGGCAAACAGCGCCTGTGCCACCTGGTAGCCCTTGTTTGCGATATCAGACCAGGGATCCGCCCAGGCCTCCACACGCCGTCTCACATGTGGGAACAGATAGTAAGCCGCAACCGCCGCCAGGGATCCGCCCGCAATGCCCGCACCGAACCAGAGATAGCTGGATGTTGCAACAAAAAGCATCGTCATGTAGGCGACGAAAAAGATCAATGCACTTCCAAGGTCCTTTGAAAGCACAAGCACCAACACATGAAGTGCCGCCACGACGGTGGTCTTTATGATCGTCTCCCTGTCCGTGGACTGGTAGAACATGGCTGCCACGAAGAACACAAAACTGATCTTCACAAACTCAGACGGCTGTACTGTAAATCCACCGAAGGAGAGGGAAAGCTGTGCGCCGTAGGAAGTATTTCCGATGACGCAGACCACTCCCAAAAGTACCAGCCCGAGTATTCCATAGACCCATGGGAACGTCACAAGCTGCCATACCCGGTCGATGATAAACGGGATGATCCAGGTGATCACCGCTGCCGCCGCCACGATCACGAACTGTCTCATAGCCCGGTCAGGGTTCAGCCTTGTGAGGATAATAAATCCCGTCGCCAAAAGCGTACACATATTGTTGACGAGCAGTCTGGAACTGTTCCTGTAAAACAGTCTCGTAAGATAAATGTACAGCAGGAAAAATACCACCTGCGCACCGTAAAAGGCTAACATCGTCACAGATTCCGTGTTCAGCCAGATCAGGATATTCGCCAGAAAGTGCAGCATAAACATGCACACAAGCTGGCGTCCGCAGACGCGGTTTTTTCCCTCCTCATCCCGCATGGAAAAGAAGCGGAAATTGTAATAGGTATCCATGGCGATCAGAAGGATCATCAAGTATCTGGATATCTGTATGATCAGATTAGTCAATAATTATCACCTACTCCACTCCGCGCTTAAAGTGTCCGCGCGTAAACTGATTCCTTAAAACTGGCGGCTCCGCCGCTTTTTCACTCATTCCGTATTCCTCAAAGAACGCGTCCAGGATCTCGCCCGCCGCAGCTGGTTCCTCCACCGTGAAGTTCAGGCGGACCGCATTCGGCTTAAGCCCTGTGACCTGTTCGGAGAGTCCTAAAAGGGAAAGCGGCGCAGAATTGTAGATCGTATTGTAACAGAAACGACACTGGTTTACCACCGGGAACCGCATGTCCTTGCGGTCCTTTAACCACATGATTTCCGGCTTTCCGGAACATCCAAGCGTTGTTTTTCTGATACACTGGGCGGAGATCATCATCGGAAGATACCCGTATACGATCATCTCTCCCTGAACACCAGAATCCCGGATCTCTCTCTCGTTTAACTCCACAGGGATCGTCAATCGGTCTGCCCCATACCGCTCCATCGCCGCTCCCGCAAGGTGGTTCCAGGAATACATTCCCTGGTCGAAGTACATAGGAAGTTCAATTCCGGCTTCCCGGAGGAATCCCGGTTCTTCCATGGAACCGATACCAAGCGCGTCAAAACCGGCACTCGTTAAAAGCTCCATCTGCTTTCTGAAGTACTGTTCCGCCTCTTTCCGGAAGATCCTCGGCATCATAAGATAACACCGGACTCCCACCTCATGACAGCGGTCCGCAAGCTTCTTCCACTCCTGGGCGTCAAAGCTCTCCGCCGCAAGATAGATTCCGTATGATCTTTCGGACAGCTTCCGGTACATCTTAAATTTCCCGAGAACCATCTCAAACTGCTGTTTCGTCTGGACAAAGACAGTAAATTCCGGTCTTTCTTCCAAATCAGCCTTTTCAGGCGCTCTCTCTTCTTCCTTTGTCGGTGGAACAGAACTGTTTCTCCGGTATCCGGAAAGGATCTCGTCCTGAAGCTTCTCCAGGACCTCGCGGCGCATCTTATTTAATGCCTGCACCGGCATAAACACATTTCCCTCACACTCCACGGTAAGGTCTGTGAACGTAAACATGGAATCACCGGTCTTTGAGAGCTGTTTTCTGATGCGCTCCGCGTCCATCGGGGCATTCTTTGCCTCCTCGGCGGGCTGGGATTCCTCCCAGGCTGTATTTCCCGCCGTATCCGACACGGAGCAATATCCCGGTTTTCCGACCGCGATGTACGCGCTTCCCGTCACAGGGATCTTCTTTTCCACATTCACATACGTGCGGTCCAGATAGTCGAAAAGTTCCTGGTCCACGTCGCGGTACTCCGGCTTTTCCTTTAAGACCACCATGTCCCGTCCGTTGTGGGTGTGGTAATAGCCCTGGGACTGTCCGCCCCGGTCGAAAAGAGCCAGCAGGGCATCCCTGTCTGCCTTCTCCACATGGTATCCGGCACGCCCCTCCTTCAAGTAGAGGTCCACGTATTTCCGGTAGATACTTACAACTCCTGCCGTGTAGCGCGGACTCTTCATGCGTCCCTCGATCTTTAAGGAACAGACACCCGCTTCCAGGATATCCGGGATCAGATCCAGGGTACAGAGATCCTTTAAGCTTAAGATATATTTTTCATTCTTTTTATTGACATATTTTCCGTTCTGCTCTGCGTCAAAAGGCAGACGGCAGGTCTGTGCGCACCGGCCCCGGTTTCCGCTCCGTCCGCCGATCAGGCTGGAAAACAGGCACTGACCGGAATAGCAGTAACAGAGGGCACCGTGAACGAAGGTCTCCACCTCCAGACCCGTATCATCGTAGATCTCACGGATCTCCTTTAAGGAAAGTTCTCTCGCCGGAACCACACGGACAGCGCCAAGGGCTTTCAGGTCTCTCGCGCTGTATTTCCCTGTCACCGTCATCTGGGTGCTGATGTGGACCGGAAGATCCGGGAAATGTTTCCGGATGTAGGTGAGCACTCCCATGTCCTGAACTAAAACGGCATCCAGTCCCGCCTCATAGTACGGTTTCAGATAGGAATACAGATCTGACATTTCTTTTTCCTTCACGAGCGTGTTGACCGTCATATAAATCCTGCATCCGTGAAGATGCATGAAGTTGATGGCTTTCACCATCGTCTCCTCATCCAGGTTGTTCGCGTAGGCACGGGCACCGAACCGGCTTCCGCCGATATAGACCGCGTCCGCTCCCGCGTTCACCGCCGCCACCATACTCTCGTAGGAACCGGCCGGTGCGAGTATCTCAACCGTTCTGTTTTTCATATTCTCTCCTTTATTCCGCCTTCTTCTCCGCGGATTCCTGCTTCATCTGAAGACCGATCAGCTCATGCTTTAAGCTGTAGATCTCCTTCTCCATCTCATCCTTCTGGCTGCGCAGCATCATCGCCTCCTGAAGTGTCTTAAAATAATCGTCCGCCAGGTTCAAATAGATCATGACTTCCTGGTAATCCTTATTCTGTCTCGTAAATCCCGGCTGTGCCTTTAAAACGGCGATCTTCTCATTAATATAGGCAGCCACCTTCTGCAGGTACTCCGGATCCTCCGCTCCTCCCAGCGTGTAGACATTTCCATTGATCAGCACTTCCGTATAGTTCTTCTCATCCATTTCTAATTCCTCACTTCTTTTGCATAACCGTCCGCCTGTTTTCCAGCCTGTACTCCCTCACGGCTCCACACGATCGATCCACAGATCCGCCGGACAGTTATCATCTATATAAAAATTGTCATTTTTTCTCTATCGTACAGATTTTTCAATTCAGAAAATTCCTGCCTGTATACTGCAGCAAATGTTTTTTTCTATTTCGCCGCATCCAGCCCAAGGTGCTTGTAGGCCAGATCCGTCGCCATTCTTCCTCTCGGCGTGCGCATAATAAGTCCGTTCATCAATAAATACGGCTCATAAACGTCTTCCAGTGTCCCGGAATCCTCTCCGATAGACGCCGCCAGCGTCTCAAGTCCCACCGGACCACCGGAAAATTTCTGGATCAGGGTGAGAAGCAGGGTCCGGTCATTATTGTCGAGACCAAGCTTGTCCACATCCAGGATATCCAGGGCAAAATCCGCCACATGTCTCGTGATCACACCGTCGTATTTTACCTGTGCAAAGTCCCTCACTCTCTTTAAGAGGCGGTTTGCCAGTCTCGGCGTTCCCCTGGACCTTCTTGCGATCTCAAAAGCTCCTTCCTCGTCGATCTCAACGCCCAGGACCTTTGCGGAGCGTTTTACGATCACGCAGAGTTCCTCCGGTGTATAAAATTCCAGCCTCTGGATCACACCAAAACGGTCCCGGAGCGGAGCTGTTAAAAGTCCCACTCTCGTTGTTGCTCCCACAAGTGTAAATTTCGGAAGATCCAGTCGGATCGAGCGGGCGGATGAATCCTTTCCAAGCATGATATCGATGGCAAAATCTTCCATCGCCGGATACAGGACTTCCTCCACCTGGCGGTTCAACCTGTGGATCTCATCCACAAACAGGACATCTCCCTCCTGGAGATTGTTTAAGATCGCAGCCATCTCTCCCGGCTTCTCGATCGCCGGCCCGGAGGTCACCTTTAAGTTCACCCCCATCTCGTTCGCGATGATTCCGCAGAGCGTTGTCTTTCCAAGGCCCGGCGGGCCGTAAAAAAGCACATGATCCAACGCCTCCCCGCGGCTCTTTGCCGCATCGATAAAGACCTTCAGCGTGGACTTTATCTTCTCCTGACCGATATAATCCTTTAAATACTGCGGGCGCAGGGTCCCCTCTATTTTTTTGTCTTCCTCAGTTTCTTCGGTCGTAATGATTTTTCGGCTCATAACATTTCCTATCTATATCTTCTATCAGACAGCCAGATCTCCTGCTGCCATTTTTCAAGGTTTCATCCTATAAGAATGCCAGATGCTTTAACGCGCCCTTCAGCACGTCCTCGGAAGTCATACCTTCTGTGATCGCAACCTTCTTTACTGCGGTCTGCGCCTCGGACGCGGAATAACCGAGGGCCGTAAGCGCTTCCACAGCCTCTTTTCCAGCTTCCGCCATTCCAGAGAGATCCGTTTTCGGGCTCTCCTCCAGATCTGCACCTGCAAATAATACGTCTTCTGCTTTTATTTTATCTTTGAGATCCAGGATGATCCTCTGGGCTGTCTTTGCCCCGACGCCGGGCGCCTTCGAGATTGCCTTCGCGTCACTGGAGATTACAGCCAGACGCAGCACATCCGGTTTCAGCGCGGAGAGGATTCCCAGGGCACTCTTCGGACCGACCCCGTTCACCCCGATCAGCTGGCGGAACATCTCAAGATCCTGCCTTGAGAGGAATCCGAAAAGACTCATTCCATCCTCACGCACGGAAAAATACGTGTAGATCTTCACTTCCTCCCCAAGACCCGGAAGCTCCCCGAGGACCGATGACGGAATAAAGATCCGGTAGCCAATATTTCCCGCCTCAACAACGACGGAATCTTCCCTCTTTTCTTCCAAGGGACCGCGTATATATGAAATCACTGAATGAACCTCCCTTTTCCTCATCATGTCATGATGCATGTCGTAATCATACCATAGCCGCCATTTAAGTGCAAGTGGAACCGCCGCGAGAATCGAACATATTTTCGATTTAGCTGTTTTTTGAAATGTCTTCCCGGAAAACGCCGCCAGGCTTCTCCTTCGTTGACTTTCCATGTTTTCGCGGGTATAATCAGAAAACACGGAAGCAAAAATTCTTCCGCCTGTTCCATTCATGATTTGCCATATGCAGTTTTCCGAGCAGTCACCAGCATTTTTATGAACCCCAGGCGGATCAGCAATATAAGTATAAGGACTATCACATGATCACTATAGAAAAAACATTCCCTGGCACCATCGCCTATCCGTTGGAGCGCCTTGGCGATCCGGAAAAGCTTGTCTTTTTTGATATCGAGACCACCGGCTTCTCCGCCGACTACAACACCGTATATCTCATCGGCTGTATCTGGCCGGAGGGAGACCATCTCCGCTTCATCCAGTGGTTTGCAGACACGAAAGCCGCGGAGGCCGATGTCCTGACCGCATTTTTTTACTTTATAAAGGATTTTCGCACTCTCGTCCACTTTAACGGGGACATGTTCGATATTCCTTTTGTCACGAAGCGCGCCAAGGCCTTAAAGCTCACCCCCGCCTTTGGCAGCGTGGAAAGCGTCGATATCTTCCGCCGGATCAAGCCCTTTAAGAAGCTCCTTGGTCTGCCGGACATGAAGCAGAAGACCATCGAGCGCTTTCTTAAGATCGGACGCAAGGACCTCTATAACGGCGGCGAGCTCATCGAAGTCTACCTGGACTATCTGAGGACTCACGATCAGGAAGAAAAACATCTTCTTCTCCTCCACAATGAGGACGACTTAAAGGGAATGCCTTCTCTCCTTCCCGTACTCTTCTATCCTGACTTTTTCGCCCAGGATTTCACCCTGGACGCGGTGCGGGAAGCTCCCGGCGAGACAGACCGGCTGATCCTCTCCCTCTCAGGGGACCCGGTGACGATCCTTCCGTCCCCGGTGGCTGCCTCCGTCCCCGCCTACGCTTTCCGGGCAGACAAAGACCGGATGGAGCTTTCCATCCGGGTCTACAAAGGTACATTAAAATATTATTATCCGAACTATAAGGATTACTACTATCTGATCTACGAGGATACCGCGATCCACAAGAGTGTCGGCGAATTTGTCGACAAGGACGCCCGGATCAAGGCGACAAAGGAGACCTGCTACACAAAGAAGGACGGCACCTTTCTCCCCCAGCCCGCAGATATCTGGGTGCCGGAATTCAAGACCTCCTGCAAGGATAAAACAGGATTCTTCGAAGTCCGGAAAGACTGCTTCTCCGATGTGGAAAAGCTGAACCGGTATATAAAAGAGATCTTCTCATTTCTCAAATAAAACCCGCTAATCCAGTATCTTCACACATCAGCCCTGCCGCCTGCGTCAGCTGCAGACGGCAGCGGTTATGCTGCAAATCTCATTCAATGCGAAAACATGCTTAGACACATTCCTGCACCGGACGCGAGTGCTTATTTCTAGTAATCCCCGTCCTTAAGAAGCTTCCTGATATACGCAAAAGTCCTTCTCTCGCCCTTCTCCTTCAACATCAGCAGGATCTTATCCAGACATGCCTTCGTCTCCGGATGCATGACGATATATTCCTTATTTCTGGAAAAATATGTGTAGGGTGCCGCATCCGTGTAGTTCCTTCCCTGGTAGATCTTCGAGGCCGCGATCCGGTCCATGACCATCTCCGCCAGGTAATTCACTGGCATCTTCACGCCGACGATCTTCCAGTGGTCCTCCGCTGTGGACACATCGGTCCAGTACTCGAAGTGATGCTTATTTCTCCCCTTGTGATGGAGCCATGCGGAGGAATATCCCTTTTCTTCCTTCTCCGCCGCGTTTGGACTCCGCGTTCCCTGATAATACTTCACGCCGGTCTTAAATTCCTCCCAGGAATACTTCGACAGATCGTGGAGCAGCCCCTGTTTAAAAAGTCCAACCTTAAAGCAGCCTTCCATGACCACCAGCTTGTGATGGGTGATGGTCAGAAAGTGATGCCAGGCGTTGTGGAGCAGTCGTTTTTCTTCCTCATTCAATTTAACAGAACTCATATTTTTACTCTCTCGTTGCCCTCTTAAGCATATCTTCCAGCTCATCCACAGAGAACTTATAATGCTTGTTGCAGAACTGGCAGTTGACCTCGATCTCTCTGCCCTCGTTGATCATGTCCTGGATCTCTTTTTTTCCGATGCTGATGATCGCCTTCTCCACTCTGGAGCGGTCACAGTCACAGTGGAACTGTACCGGCATCTTTGATAAGATCTCAAGTCCGAACTCGCCGAGGATGTCTGTCAGGATCTCCTCCGGAGTCTTTCCCGCATTCAGCAGTGCTGTGATGGAAGAAATTCCGGAAAGCTTCGCCTCGAGCTTGTCGATGATCTCATCGGAAGCACCCGGAAGAAGCTGGATGATAAAGCCGCCTGCCTGACGGACCGTGTTGTCCTTATTCATTAGAACACCTAGGGCAACGGAGGACGGAACCTGCTCAGATGTGGCAAAATAGTAGGTCAGATCTTCCGCGATCTCACCTGTGACAAGCTGTGTCTGTCCCACATACGGCTCTTTTAAGCCAATATCCTTGATAACGCTCAAAACGCCAAGGTCCAGGGAACCGCCGACATCGAGTTTTCCCTGTGCATTCGGCGGAAGCATTACATCCGGATTGAACGCATATCCTTTCACATCTCCATGGCCGTTGGCTGTGACAAGAAGTCCTCCCAGCGGACCGCTTCCCTCAATTCTAAGTGTTAAAAGGTCCTTCTCCCCTTTTAAGTCAGCGCCCATCATGGCAGCTGCTGTCATGAGACGTCCTAAGGCAGCCGTAGCCACCGGGCTTGTGTTGTGGGCATTCTTTGCGTTCTCCACCATATCTCTTGTCGTTGCAGCAAAGGCGCGGATCTGTCCTTCCGCAGCCGTCGCACGGATCATATAATCGTTCATGCTCTATTTCCTTTCTTTTCCATATTCTCTCGCGATCACATAAATACGTTCGCTGTCCTCCCGCGGCGGATTCTTCGTAAATGCATCGTAGGCGGCAACAAATTCCATTCCCGCTTCGTGGATGGCACTCTTCACCTCTTCCAGGGAATAAGCCCGCTGATAATGTGTCTCATGGTACTTCCGGAAGAGATCCCCGTCCTCACGGACAAAGATCGACAGATCATAGATATTGATCCGCTCCTCCTCATCGTACTGGTTGTCCCAGATAAAACTGGAGTCATCCCGGTCTTCCGCGATCGTGTTGTCTCCCATGATCTCCCGGTATTTGTACTCCGTATTCATGTCGAAGATAAACACTCCGCCCGGATCCAGGTAATTGTTAACCAGGCGGAATACTTCCGTCAGATCCTCCGGCTCTAAAATATAGTTCATACAGTCACAGATGGAGACCACCGCCGCCACCGTGCCGTAAAGTTCAAATTCCCGCATATCCTGACAGAGATACAAAATATCTTTTCCGGACTGTTCCTTCTTTTCCAGGGCAAGCTCCAGCATCTCCTCGGAGTTGTCCACGCCGATCATATCATAACCAGCGTCCGCGAGAATCTCCGTGAGACTTCCTGTTCCACATCCGAGATCGAGAAGAAGTCCCTCCGTAACCCCCTGTTCCTTTAAAAGCCCTGTCAGATATTCACACCATTCTTCATATGGAATATTATCCATGAAAGTGTCATAGACAGCTGCAAAACCTGTATATGCCTGCATTTTATCTCCTTGATCAGCCTCAGTCCGCGTACAATAATGAAAAAGCCACTACCCGCAATAGGTAATGGCTTACGTTTCATCTTATGCGTTGCGGCCGCAGCACTTTTTGTACTTCTTTCCGCTTCCGCACGGACACGGATCGTTCGGGTAGATCTTGTGGCCTTCGCGGCGTACGGTTCCGGAAGCTTTCTGCTTCTTGTAAAGCTCTGTTCTTGTCTCAGCGGAAAGGATCTCAGACCACTGCGGAAGCTCATAGAGCCAGGAAGCCTTAGCTTCTACCATATTGTAGTAAAGCTTTTCCGGATCGATCTCAATCTTAACAACGGTATCCTCTGCCATTGTGTCGATCGGGTTCTCATATCCCTTTAAGCTCTCATTGATTCCATCAAGGAAACCAGTCATAATGAGAACTTCTGTGCCATACTTCTCAGCAAGTTCTTTTACAGTTCCCTCAACAACTTCTGTCGGGTTGGAAAGGATCTTCTCGTAGATGCCTTTTTCGATCGTAAAATAGTTTGTCCAGAGTTCTTCTTTCTTTTTATCATCGAGACCATCGCCATAAGCGAGGCTTCTCCATGTTTCAAGTAATGTTGCCATATCAGTTCCATCCTTTTCGTATACTGTTTCTATTTCTTTTCCGCACCATCCATTTTCAAAAGGGCAGACTGGTACAGAAAACGTCTAATGCACATTATAACATAGGATATTTTTTCTGTAAACAGGAAAATTTTTTGTGCATTGGAAATATTAAATGTGACAGGTCCGGTACGTATTCTGTACCATTACTGGGCATTCTGCTTCGTAATATACCCCTCATCATCGATCACCGCCTCCGGAGAGATGCTTCTCATGTAATTGATGATCCGCTCCTTCTCCGCTCCTTCCGCCTTCGCCACGCGGCAATTCGACTGCTTCGCCGGAATAAACCGCAGGGATTCCAACCCCTCATCTCCGATCACCGCCTCCACGAGACAGGAATCGAGCGTCTTTGAGTTGAAGAGATAGTTCCCGAGACTGTACACTACAGGGACATCTCCCTGGTAGCCAATGGGCTGCAGCACATGGGGATGGTTCCCGATGATCAGGTCCGCTCCTGCCGCCGCGATCTGGGGCGCCTGCTCCTGCTGCCAGTGATCCAGCTTATCAGTTCCTTCCGTCCCCCAGTGGATGTATACAATGACAAAATCGCTGTCCGCCTTCGCCGCGGAGATCACCTCCAGAAGTTTATTGATCTCCAGACACCGGAATACCCCCGGAGTTGTCTCCGTTGCCCCTTTGGTGTCCGGCGGAAGTGTCCGCTCGATCTGGGTTGCGGAGACGAAGGTGATCTTCCTTCCGTTTGCGATAAAGGATACCGGTTTCACCGCTTCATCCAGGTTTCGTCCCGCTCCCACATAGGGCATTCCGATGGCTTCCAGGGTGTCCAGGGTGTCTGTCAGGGACACTTCGCCGTAATCATAGGCGTGGTTGTTCGCCAGGGACACGAGATCCGCTCCCATGTCAAAGAGCCAGGACGCGTACTTCGGATCCGCACGGAACGTAAATTTCTTTCCCGCCGTGGGCGCTCCGCCCGTCGTATACGGAAATTCGTTGTTTACCATAAAGATATCGGCGCTCCGCATGATGGATAAGAGATCCGCGGAAATTCCACCCTCGATCCCCTGCCCCCTCTTTAAGAGGGATGCCATGATCGCGTAATGGGAGTCGAACAGGATATCTCCCGCAAAGACGATCCGCGTCTTTCCCGTCTCCGCTGTCTCTTTCACGTAGATCTTGTTCGCCGCCATGACTTCCGGGTCCTTTAAGAGGTCCGCGTAAGGATCCGCGGATCCTGTCTCCGCCTCGGAAGATTCCGTCTCATTCTGCTGCAGGACAACATGAGGTTTTTCACCGCCTGTTTTGCTGTCCACGCTCTCCTGTGTAGTATCACTATTCTCCGCAGGCTCAGCCGTTTTCGTCTCCTGACTTACCTCAACCGCAGCCGTCGTCCGCACGGTCCCCGATGCCACACTGCTGCATCCGCCAAGCAGAACGCCCGCCAACAGGACCGCTCCGCAAATTACCGCTATTTTTCTTCTCATCATACACTCCCATAAGCAGAATTCCTTCAAATTCCACCATTTTCCCTTTTGTTTTTCCTCCCTAAAGCTTACCAGATTTTTTCCTGTTCCGCAACATTACTATATAGAGAAAAAGGCGGCAAAGCCGCCCATTCGCAGCTCCACCGCCTTTATCCATCCTTTTATCGTAACTATTCAGTACCTTCATAGTTACACGCAAAAATCCATTCCAGATCAGCTTCGCTGATGGGATTTTTGCCCTCCAGCCTATGTTTTCTTACGGTCAGCGCAGCAAGTGCGCAGACCTACTGAACAGTTACCTTTTATCCTAACTTTTATCCTTTACTGCTTCTCAGCCTTTCACCGCAAGACTACCAGCCGTGATCGCCTTTCCAGACTTTCTGTCAAACAGAAGAATGTCCGTTCCCGCGATATCAACACCTGTCTCTTCGCCAAGTTTAAAGGTAACACCGCCGAAGATAACGCCTGTCAGCAGGTACTTTCCGATCCTGAGCTTCACGGTTGATTCCATGCCGGTCGGCATCGCACCGTAGATCGTGGATGCGATGGATCCGTCCTTTGAGAGTTTCAGCGCCTCCGGACGGATCGCCAGGACGAAGTCTTCGTTGGTGATCTCCGGCTCTTCCTCCACCGCATAGTCAGACTCGTCGACCTTCGCGATATGGTACTTAAATACCTCGTCCTTGTTGCTCTTCTCAACGGCTTTCTTATCCTTTAGCATCTCAATCCTCTGAGCTTCCAGATCAGCCGCGTCTTTATCTCTCTTTGCGAACCATGCCGCCATATCGATAGGCTCGTTCGGTCGGAATGTCGCTTCGAGATCATCCAGAATCCTAAAGCTGAAACTTCCATCAGCCTGTTCTTTTCCCTTCGCCTCCACAAAGTTGATGGACGGATTTCCGACGAAATCCGCAACAAAGAGGTTTGCCGGTCTGTTGTATACATCAAGCGGGGCATCATACTGCTGAAGCACACCATTGTTGATCAGACAGATCTTTGTCGCCAGTGTCATGGCCTCCATCTGGTCATGGGTGACATACACAAAGGTACTTCCCGTCTCAACATGAAGTCTCTGCAGCTCATATCTCATCTCGAGACGGAGCTTCGCGTCAAGGTTTGACAGCGGCTCATCCATGAAGAGAACTGCCGGTTCCGGTGCCAAGGTTCTCGCGATGGCAACACGCTGCTGCTGACCGCCGGAGAGCTCTGCCGGGTAACGGTTCATGAACATGCCGATCTTGACGATCCTGGAAACTCTGCGGACGGATTTATCGATCTCTTCCTTCGTGAGTTTTCTGTCTTCTGTCAGAACTTTTCCTCCGGATACGATGGCACATTCCTCATTTAAGGACTGCCCCTTTGACTCATAGGACTTCTTGATTCCGTCAAGCTTCTTTATCAGCTCCTCCGCCTTCGCCTTTGCGGCTGTGTCCGGATCTGCCGCGTCCTGAATCCCGTATCCGTAGAGGATCTTCGCGGTATAAATAGAGAGGATGAATGCGTCGATAAATTTCAGATAGACTTTATCCGTGTCGAGCTTACCTCTCTTATCGCGGCACTCTTCCACTAACTCTTTGATCTTCTTTCCGCTCTTCAGCGCCCGGATCAGCTCCCCCGTCGTCATGGCATCAAAATCGTATTTCGGAAGTTCTTCCTTGATATTGCTTAAACCAAAAGAAATATTCTGGTAAACGGTCATGTTCGGCCACAGCGCGTAGTTCTGGAACAGGAATCCGACCTTACGCTTATTGGCCGGAATGTTGATTCCCGCCTCACTGTCAAACACAACCTTATCTCCGATCTTGATCTGACCAGTCGTCGGTGTCTCGAGCCCCGCGATCATGCGGAGGATCGTTGTTTTTCCGCATCCGGACGGTCCGAGCAGTGTGATGAAGGAGTTATCCGCGATGTCGAGGTCCAGATGATCGACTCCGAAGAATTTTCCCCAGCGTTTTGTTATATTTCTCAATGTGATTTCCGGCATATTAATTTCCTCCTATTCCATCGTCAAGGCTTGCACCTGTCAGCTTATTGACTAACGTATTGAAGATCAGGATGGTAACGATCAGGATCAGGTTGATCGCGCTCGAGAACGCGTACAGACCCATTTCATCGAAATAGTCCAGCGTCGTCGAGAGGATGAAGCCCTGCGTACATAAGAGCAGGAACAGTGACAGTTCACGGAGACATGTCATAAACGGAAGCATGTATCCACTGATGATCGCGGATTTCTGGATCGGGATAATGATCCGGAACATTCTCTTCGTCCATGGAATGTCCTGTATGATCGCCGCTTCCTCGATCTCATTGCTGATCTGCAGCATGGAGTTTAACGCACTCCGGCTCGCAAACGGAATGTACTTGATCGTACCTGCGATGATCAGCAGCGTATATGTATTGAAGAGGTTGATCTTCTCGTTGGAGAACAGGATGAAGAATGCAGCACCGACAGCGATGGAGGGCATCAGATACGGAAGGAAGGCCACGCCGTTTACATAGCTTGCCCAGCGGCTTCTGCGGTTCTTCGCAACCGCGTATCCGATCAGGGTACCGATGGTACCTGCGATCAGCGCACAGCAGACAGCAACTAAAAGTGTACCGGCAAACGCGTGCCAGATCGTACTGTTATAGAGGATACCGTGCTGTCCGTACATACCGTTCTCGGTGATATTCTCTTTCGTGATCCACCATTTCGTGGTCAGGTTGCTTAAGTCTTTCGTGTAGAGGAAGCTATAGTCGCCCGGGTTCGGGAGGAACGTCTCAAGGGCGAAGGAAAAGATCGGGAAGATACTTGTGAAGAAGGTCAGAATGATCATCACAACTGCAATCGCGTATTTTCCGACTTTTCCAAGGTTCATCTTCGATAACTGACCGGATTTGCCGGTGACGGTCGTATAGTTCTTCCGGCTCTTTAAGCTCACCTGATTCATCGTGAGGATCGCCACACCGAAGATCATCATGATGATGGCTAAAATACTCGCTTCACCGGTGTACTTGGAGTTTAAGGAAATGTACTTCGTGGAAAGTGTGGTAAGTCCAAGGTAATGCGGTACCGGGTAGCTTCCCATGGCGCTTCCGAATACGAGAAGGATCGTCGAGAGGATCGCCGGTTTTACCATCGGAAGCGTAATGCGAAACATCGTCTTCCATTTCGGTGTATCGAGGATCGTCGCCGCTTCTTCCAGATTTGCGTCCATATTCCGGAAAATTCCGCCGATCAGGATGTAAGCGAATGGCGCGTAGTGAAGTCCCAGAACCACAGAGCTCGGAAATAATCCCAGACACCACCATTTCGGCATGCAGATGCCGGTAAGGGATGCAAGGAGTCCGTTGGATGTACCAACGACTGCGTTGCTGTTAAATACGTTCTGCCATACAACCGCTAACGTCCACTGCGGCATGATGTACGGGAAAATAAAGATGGAGCTTAAATACTTTTTGAATTTCAGGTTCGTTCTTGTTACCAGAAATGCGAAGGTTCCGCCGTAGAGGATAGAGATCGTACAGGTAAAGACTGCTAAGAGGATCGTATTCCACAACGGCTTCCAGAGGTTTGTCTTCGCCAGACGGCTTGTAAAGAGGTCCACATAGTTAATCAGCGTGTAACCGGACGCCTTTCCGGCGAGATGGGCGTCAATGGTTCCCGGATGGATCGTGATCGTATCTTTTACGATGGCGATGATCGGCGCAACAGTGGAGAACGTCAGTACGATGCCGAACAGGAGAAGGATGATGTTCTGCGGTTTTGAAAAATATGTTTTTACACGATTGTATCTGTTCACAGAATTGTCCGCTCCTTTCATTTAAAACATGGATGCCGTTTTTCTCTCACGGCAGATGCCATATGTAACATGAGGGCGCCGCACACATGTACGGCACCCTCGAACTATCTTGTTTCATGCAACTGTTCAATAGGTCTGCGCATTCACTGCGCGGACCGTAAGAACGCGTCGCGCAGTAGGCAAAAATCCCATTGACGAAGTCAATTTGGAATGGATTTTTGCATGTAACTGTGAAGGCACTGAGCAGTTACAGGTTCATTTACTTTGCAGAGTCGCTGTACTTCGTGAGAAGCTCGATCCAGCTGCCGACTGTAAAGGAAACGGATGCACAGTAGTCCGGATCTTCCAGAACTAATTCGCCGTCTGTTGTCCACCAGTCATATCCACGGTCGTCCTTGCACGGGAACTGGTCTTCGCCGGCCTCGTTGTAGCCGCCCTTGCTGTGCTGGTAAGTTTCCTCGATCGCTGCTGCAACTTCCGGGTTAGCGGAGTAGCCGCCCATATCTTTGCCCCATGCGGAGAAGCCGTCCTCTGTACATGTCATGTACTGGATGAATGCGCATGCGGTCCACGGAAGCGGGCTGTTGTTTGTAACGAAGAGATAATGGCAGTAACCGTAACCACCGATGCCTTTGTAGCCATCCTGATAAGCGGCAACCTTAATGTTATTTAAGGAAACGCCTGCGGACTCTTCTACGGAACGAAGTTTGGAATAAACTAATAATCCGGCCTGGTCTGTTGCGGAATCCGTTACAAGTGTGTTGCAGATCGGGCCATCGTCTGTCTGCTCATTGTAGTTCTCAACCCAGAGCTTGATCCATGCAAGAGCGTATGCGCCGTTCTCGCCAAGTCCAAGGTCCTCTGCTTCTGTTGCCATCTCATCGATAACCGGCTTGAAGTATGCCTTCTTTGTATCATCGAGAGCATCGTAAGCATCTTTTAACCATCCGGCATACTTATCTTCTGTCAGCATATATAAGAAGTTTTTGCCGACGATCTCGGAATCGATATCCATATATAACGGGTGAACGCCCTCTGCCACGAAATCCCAGCAGTTATTATATTCAGTGCTTCCTGTGCTGTTATACATAAATACTTTGTTTAATGTCTGTAATGGAAGGAATCCTTTATATGCGTCCGGTGTTGTTCCGTTTGCCTCTGCCCACTCTTTCGGGATGTAGGTCTTTAAGATTCCCGGCTGAACCATCTTTGACTCGATCTGGTTGCCATCCTGGATCAAGGTCATCGCGAAGGTTCCTTCTGTCTTTAAGGAGTCTGCGGTCAGCTGCTCAAAGATCTTGTTGTTCTTCGGCTGCTGCCACTCATATTCCATTTTGTAGGACGGATCGATGGACTGCAGGTATTCGATGAATAACGGCAGCGCGCTCTTTCCGCGGCTGGAGTTACCAACACCATAGAAGGTCTTCCCGTTGGACTCTTCGATGGCTTTCTTCGCTAATTCTTCCATGGACATTCCTTCTGCTTCCTTGATGATCTTTTCTACATCAGAAAGATTGGAATCGTCTGTGGACGCAGCTTCTGTTGCCGCCTCGCTTGCTGCCGCTGTGGTCTCACCGCCGGCTGCTGCTGTCGTAGCTGTCGTTCCGCCACCGCCGCCGCATCCCGCGAGGGACATCGCTGCCATGGAAACTGCAAGTGCCAATGACAAAGTACGTTTTCTCATAAAACTTTTCCTCCTTCATTTACTGGGTCATCTTGTTTCTCTCACGACTCATTTTGTACTTTTATTATACCGGCGCGCAGAAATTTTTAACAGTGGACAAAACTGCGATAGTTTGTGGAATCCTGTGAATCTGTATAATTTTATTCCATATTTCTGATATTTTTGTGCAGTTTCGACATATGTTTTTCTATGGCAGAATTGGAAGCACGGGCATTTTGCTGTATATTTATTTGAGCATCATTCGTCCTCACTCATCTTTCACCCATCATGCTGATCTGCAGGATCCCGTTAGGTCCGGACACCGGAGTTCAAAACCGTCCGCATTTTTCTTATAACTAATCCATTATTTATTAGTATATCTTATTTATAAATATTAGCACAACTTTTATGTATTTTATTAAAAGCCTGTAAAATTCTTTACACAGACCTATTTCCAAAACATTTCTTTTTTCTTATGTAAATATTGTGCAAATTGAACATTGACAGAAACCGCCATTTAATGGTAATTTTACTGTAAGTTCGCTCAGCGTTTTCATGATACGACAAACGCTGTATAAGAAAATATAATGAAGAGGTGTAGACATGCAGGAATTAAAACCGATCAAAGAAGGAAAAGTACGCGAAATTTATGACAACGGGGACAGCCTTATTATGGTTGCCACTGACCGTATCAGCTGTTTTGACGTGATCCTTCACAATGAGGTTACCTCCAAAGGTGCTGTTCTGACCCAGATGTCCAAATTCTGGTTTGACCTGACAAAGGATATTCTCCCGAACCATATGATCTCCGTTGATACAAAGGATATGCCGGAGTTCTTCCAGCAGAAAAAATTTGAAGGAAAGACGATGATGTGCCGCAAGTTACATATGCTGCCGATCGAGTGCATCGTCCGCGGATATATTACAGGAAGCGGCTGGGCAAGCTACAAAAAAGACGGTACCGTCTGCGGAATCCGTCTTCCGGAAGGCTTAAAGGAATCCGATAAACTCCCGGAGCCGATCTATACTCCGTCCACAAAGGCTGAGATCGGCGACCATGATGAGAATATTTCCTTCGAGCAGAGCATCGACCATCTCGAGAAATACTTCCCGGGAAAGGGCCGCGAGTATGCGGAGCTTCTTCGTGACAACACCATCGCTTTATATAAAAAATGTGCAGAGTACGCCATCACAAAGGGAATCATCATCGCCGATACAAAATTCGAATTCGGTCTTGACGAGGAGGGCAACCTCGTGATTGGTGACGAGATGCTCACACCGGACAGCTCCCGCTTCTGGCCGGCAAAAGGCTATGAGCCGGGTCACGGTCAGCCGTCCTTCGACAAGCAGTTCGCCCGCGACTGGCTCACTTCCCATCCGGGCAATGACTGGACACTTCCGCAGGAGATCGTCGATAAGACTATCGCGAAATATCTGGAAGCATATGAGATGATCACCGGGAAAAAATTAGAGGCATAACCCCCACAAATCTCCGCCTCTGAGTTTTCCTATTTAGTTCCTCATTTTTACGAAAAAAGCGTCCGGAATCCATCTCTATGGATCCGAACGCTTTTTTCTGTTGTTCTGTCTTCACCTGCCTGAGGGACACTGCCGCTTTCGGGTCCCTGGGATCTTCTTATTTTAAAATATCCTGTCTGCAGATATGGCGGATCTTTTCCGCGTCAAGTCCCCGGATCACTTCCACAGCAAGATCTGCTGCCGCTTCAAGATCAGACTTCGCGCAGAAATTATAATGCGTATGAACATACCGGCTCGGGACGCCGAGAACCAGGACCGGAACTGCCTTTGCTGTCAGGCTGATCTTTCCCGCGTTCGTGCTTCCGCCGCGGCGGACTGTCTCCTGAAATGGAATTCCGAATTTCTTCGCAAGCTCTTCCGCGTACTCGATAAACACCGGATTGGAAATATAGCTCTTATCCATCCTGCGGATCTGGACACCGCCCCGCATGTGCCCCTGGGTCTGGGCAGCACTGAAATAGAAATCATCTGACGGGGAGCCCTCAAAGACAATCGCCAGGTCCGGACGGACAATCTGGGATGTGACTGTGGCACCTCTTGTTCCAACTTCCTCCTGAGCCGCAAACGCTCCGGTCACCCGTACCGCCAGCTGATCCTTCTCCCCGCACAGACGGGTCATGGTGTCGATAATGCATGCACATCCTGCACGGTTATCAAACGCTTTTCCAAAGCAGAGGTCACGTTCCTCATCGTAGGAAAATGAAACTTCCGGGACTGCCGGATCTCCGATGGAAATGCCGAATACTTCTGTCACTTCTTTCCTGCTCACCGCGCCGACATCCACACTCAGTGTCTCAATACTCAACGACTGGGAGGCCCGCTCTGCCTCATTCATAAAATGGATCGGCTTGGACGAAATAATTCCCCGTACAAGTTTCCCACTTCTGGTCCGGATCATTACTGTGTGTGCCGGAAGGTTCGTGAGGATCACTCCACCGAGCATGAGGATCTCCAGGCTTCCGTTTTCTCTGATGCTCTGTACCATAAATCCACACTCATCTGTATGGGCATCCAGCATCACGACCGGTTTCTCCGGATCCTCACCGGGCATACGCGCATAAAGGTTATTCATCGCGTCATTTTCCAGCTCCAGTCCTTTGCAGTACTTCGCAACCGTGCGGATTACATCCTCCTCAAATCCGCTCGGTCCAAACGCATCACAGATCTCCCCAAACATCTTTACATTCATAATGATTCCTCCTGTATTTTTATTTTAATTCTTACCTTTTCCATTGGCAGACTCCACCGGCTTGCTTTTTCAGGATTCCGATTATTTTTCCTGTATCTCCGATGGAGCAACGCCCACAATTTTTTTAAATGTGTTAGAAAAATACGCAATATCTTTATATCCGACTTTTTCTGCCACCTCGTACACCTTGTTCCGGTGATCCGAAAGCAGTTCCACTGCCTTTTTCATCCGGTACCGTGTGAGCCACCCCATCACCGTATATCCCGTCTCTTTCTTGAAGCAGTGGCTCAGGTGGCCTTCGCTGATCCCCACCGCACCTGCGATCTTCGCCACATTGATCGTACTTTCCCCGTAATGAGATGCCATGTAAAGCACCGCATCCCGGACGTATCCGGTAAGTCCCGCGGTATTTTCATCGAATGGCAGACAGAGCCGGATCACCGCGGCATTGATCTCTGGCCCGTCACCTTCCAAAGCTCCCGGATATTGCTCCTTTACCGGTGCCTTATCCGGGACAGATCTGCTCAGGCCGGTACCTCTTCTCTTCTCCCGATCCGTCTCGATCCGCTCTTTTGCCCTGAGGATCGCGCTTTCCAGTTCCCCGTCCTCAAAAGGCTTTAACAGATAATCAAATGCGTAGAGCTTCAACGCCTCTCTGGCGTAGGAAAACTCGCTGTACGCGGTCAGAAAGATCACCTGTACCGGATTTTTCTCTTCCCGAAGCTTCTTTAACATCTCAAGACCGTTCATCTTAGGCATCCGGATATCACAGATCATCAGCTCCGGATTCTTTTCATGGACCAGCTCCAGCGCGTCCAACCCGTTTTCCGCCTCACCGACGACCTCGCATCCCAGCGAGGCCCAGTCCGTCTCACCGACAATGCCCATCCGGACGAACCGCTCGTCATCTACAACGATCACCTTGATCATAACAGCTCCCCCCCTTCCCTTTCTCCATTCCCCATCGGTCATCAGGATCTGTTTTTCACACCTGGATCAGGCTCTCCGGAACCATTCACCGGTATTCTTATCGTTACCTTTGTTCCACCGGCAGGCAGCCGCTCTGCCCTGAGACCGTAGTCTTTTCCATAATGAAGCCGGATGATCGTATCCACATTGTAAAAGCCGATGTGGCCATTCTTCTGTTCCTTGTCCCGGTTTCCGAGCCGTCGGATCACTTCATCGCTGATCCCGCATCCGTCATCTGAAACCTCGATCACAAGCTCCTCCCTTTCCAGATATGCCCTGACAAAAATATGCCCCTCATCCGCATCCGCCAGCCCATGGATCACCGCATTTTCCACAATGGGCTGGACGATGAGCTTTGGAACCGGGATCTCCTCCGTCTCTGGATCGATCTCATAGTGGAAATCAAACTTTCCGTTAAACCGGATCTTCTGGATCTTTGCATAGCTTTCCACCAGTGTCATCTCTTCCCGCAGCGTGATAAACTGGGCGCTTGAGATGCTGGTCCTTAAGATCTTCGCAAGCTTTGCCGCCAGCGTCGCGATCTCCGGGATATGGTTCGCCTTCGCCACCCACTTCATCGTATCAAGGGTATTGTAGAGAAAATGCGGGTTTAACTGGGACTGCATCATGGCGATCTGGGTCTCGTTCAGCTCCTTTTCACGCCGCACACGCTCCTCCATGTAGGATGAGATCCTCTTTGTCATGATATTAAAATTTTCTGCCAGCTCCCCAAACTCGTCCTGACGTTCCATGTCCACATGGGTATCCAGATTTCCCTCCTGAACCTCATCCATGGCATCATGAAGTACATGGATCGGCTTGGAAAGAAAGGAGCTGATCCCGATCGCGACACCAACACTTAAAAGAAAGCTTCCCGCGGCCATGAAAAGAAGAACTGTATACATGGATCTCGTGGTATCACTCGTAAAAACATGGGGACGGATCAGGACACTGTAAAGTCCTGTGTTACCCAGCTTTGAAACATAAATACTATTGTTGTTCCAAACCTCCGTCAGAGATTCTCCCTGTAGAAAACGGCTTCTCAGAACATCTCCGACCGTCTCCCCCGATGCCGTGCCTACGCTGTACACAGTCTCCAGAAATCCATTGAGGATACAGATTCCGTCCTGACCGCTGTATGTGCCGGAGAGCGCCTTTGCGAAATGCTCCGCCGTCATTGTGGCCACAAAATATCCGGAACATTCCTCTGAATTTCCGGTCACCGCTCTGGCAAACCTCAGGACCTCATCACCATTAGCCTCCAGATCACTCCGGATGATCAGGTCATTCGGATGGGCATGGGCCTCTCTCAGGATCCCCCAGTATACCGGCAGCGTCTGTCCGTAAGTACGGTTTCCCGTAGAGTACAGGCAGGAGCCGTCCGCATTGTAGAGATGAAATCCCGCCATCTCACGGCATGCAGCGGTTGCTCCGTACAGACTTCGGTACACTTCATTCTTCTTTCCAAAGCTCTCCTTTTCCAGTGCCTCGGCAACCTGCGGATCCGTACATAGTTTCTTCGCCGCGTCATGATAAGCATCGAACAGCGTCATCAGCTGCTGTTCTACCGCACCGGCAAGCTCCATATCCTTTTTTTCAAAATCTCTTCCGACCTTCACCTTAAACATCTGGATCAGAAACACGCAGCACACGATCAATGGAAGAACAGACACCGCGAGAAAACTCACAAGAAGCTCACGCCGGAAGGATCTCTGGATAAAGTTCTTCATGATCCACCTCCGTTTCCTGCCATGAGCGCCGCCCATCTTTCCAAAATGGATTTCTGGTTTTTCACCGCCCATCCAAGATCGAAGTCCATGATCGAACCCTCTTCCTTCTGATCCGGGGTAATATCATCGCGGACCGTCCGTCGGTAAAGCTTCTCGACAGCCAGTCTCTGGACATCAGGACTCACGATAAAATCCACAAAAAGCTTCGCGTTTTCTTCATGCTCTGCCCCCCTGATCACCGCGCATCCGTCTGCCACTGCGCTGGTTCCTTCCCGCGGATAGACGATCGAAATCGCCGCGCCGCGGTCGATATACTTTTTCGCAGTCTCCTCCAAAGTCAGACCAACCAGATATGTTCCCTCTGACACCTCATCGAGCACGGCGCCTGACCCCGCCGCCATCCGGAGGCCGAGCACTCTGGCAAACTGTTCCAGAACCTCGTTTTCACGCATCGGCAGGACCTGGATCATCGTCTCCAGCATCGTGCAGCTGCTGCCGGATCTTCCCGGATCCGCAAAGGACACCTTTCCGTCCCAGTTCCCGTCAAACAGGTCCTCAAATCCCCGCGGCGCTGCAGCCGCGTCCACCAGCTTATTGTTGTAGATCAGGACAATGGGAAGCTCCGTAAATGCGGTCCAGACATGGTCCTCAGTCCGGTATATACTCTCGATGTGATCGATCTGGGTGCTCTCGTATGACATGAAGCAGTCCTTAAAGACCTCATAGCTCTCCACACCTCCGCCAAACATCACGTCACAGGATCCCTTTTCCCCCTCTTCCTGGATCCGCTCCAGAAGCTCCGTCGTTCCTCCTGAAACTACTTCCACCCAGATTCCGGTCCGCTCCTCAAACTCCTTTATGATCGGCGCATAGACCTCCTGCTTGTGGGAAGTATACACCGTAAGTCTCTTCTCCGCGCTCACCTTCTCCGGTCCCTGGCCGCTGCTCTCCCCTGTGCTGCAGCCCGCCGCACTCATCGCCACAACTGCAATTCCAAGGAATACCGCCCATACGTTTCTCTTTCCCTTCACTCCCCGAAATCCCCCTTTTGATTCCGATCCTGACTCTATCTGTAGATTTTTAGTAACTGTTCAGTAGGTCCGCGCACTTGCTGCGCTGACCGTAAGAAAACATAGGCTGGAGGGCAAAAATCCCATCAGCGAAGCTGATCTGGAATGGATTTTTGCGTGTAACTATGAGGGTACTGAATAGTTACGATTTTTATTATTCTATCTCTTATTTCGCAGCTCTTTCTAATCTATTCTAACACATTTCTCATAAAGATACCACTAAAAAAGATCCGCCACAAGAGTTTCCCCTTATAACGGACCTTTCCAAACATGATTAATTTTTTTACTGGAGCCACGCACCATCTGCACCGACCTTATAGCCGTCCGGTGTCGTCACGTTCTTTACAAGAGATCCCTGTGGACCACCTGTCAGTTTATTAAAGTAGTACCAGATGCTGTCGATCTGATGCCATCCTGTAAGCATCTGACCTCTCGTACCGTCAGAAACCGGATTCAGATAGTACGTATAACCGCCATCCTCTCTCCATCCAGTTACCATATAGCCGCTCTCATTAAAATAGTACCAGCTGTTCACGCCATTCCACCCCAGCTCGATCCACTGACTCTTCGGCCAGGAACCGTCTGCTCTGCGATACCACCAGCCCTTTGCGTCCTGAACCCACTGGCCGGAAGCATCGGTCTTCTTTCTTCTATATGTGGTGCTCTGAGTGCCGGAATCGTCCGAGTCATCACTGTCAGAGTAGCTGTTGTTGCCGCTATTATTTCCGTTACTCGGCTTGCTCGGAGTCACTGTTGTATCATCAATGGAGGTATCTTCCCCTCTCGTTGCCTGTAACTCAAATGTACTGAAGGAACTTGTACGGATCTTCACTGTCTTCATATCAGAGGACAGCTCCATGGAAAGACCATTCTTCGAACGGCCATCCTTCACAATGTCCTTTCCATTCTCGCCAGTATGAACTAACTTGTAAGTATATCCATATTTCGTGTATGCCTTCTGAATATTCTCCGGAAGTTCAATTTCCATAATAACCGGACTCTTTAACTGCGTCGGAGTATCCTCATCTCCCACATAAAGCTTTGCGTCAAATTTCATGATTGCATTGCTTGCCGTCTGAGCCACCTGCTGTGTGATCCGGAGTTCGACAGAGTCTGCGTTTTTAGAAGTTAAACCTGCTGCTGCAAGTAATCCCTTTGCGGAGATCTCGCTTACCTGATTATCAGAATCAACATCATCTGCAGCTTCACACTTCACTTCAGGCTTGACATTGTAAACCGCTTTTAACGCCTCATCAGCCTTAACAATCACATCATCGTGCAGTGTATTCTGCTGAGCTGTTGTCAAATTATTCATACCTGTGACAAGCTTGTCAGCAAAATCAGTCTTCTGCTCATCAGTAGCAGTATCACCGTTAACCACCAGTTCAAGACCATCCGTGAATAACTCTACACTTGTAACACCAGACGGAGCTTCAACTTTCATGATCTCAATGCCGGTTACTTCTCCATTCTTGATCGTATACTGATTCATGCCAACCGTATACGTTCCTGAATAATCTTTTCTCTTATATCCCTTCTTATCAACCAGCCATAAGCCGCCCTCATTCATGGACTTTCCAGCAATTCCGTCAGTAACAAGCGCTCCTGTGCTGTCGCAGTAGACATCCTTTCTGCCGCGCTCAACCCATTCGCTGTTTGCAAGTTTATTTCCAGTCCACTCTCCTTCATCATCATAAGCGTTTACATAATAGTATAATTTTCCACTCCTCTCAACCCAGGAATCACTGTATCTAACGATCATCTGGCTCTCTGGAATCAGCTGAATTTTAACCGGCTTGAATGTTTTCGTGCCATTTTTCAATACCGGAGTGACTGCATAAGAAGCACTTCTTTTTCCTACCGCTTCAGATAAAGTTCTGGAATCATTTCGATCAATCTTTTTACCATTCGCATCCACAAATTCACCGTTATGGCTGTAACCAGCAATCATAGAATTAAAAATAGAATCAAAACTTTCCTGATCAAACAATTTCATTACATCCGAAACTTTTGTCTTCGCAGCATCAAAAAAGTTGCTCTGCTTTACATCAGCATCCGGGTCAGCATCTGGGTTACTGACACCAATGCCTGTACCGCCAATTGTATAAGTCTCACCATCATCATCTACGTACTCTGCCAAAGCAGCTTCAGCATACGCTCTCTTTCCCACATATAAGTTGATCCAACCCGAGCGCGGAATTATATTCTCCTCTCTGCTCTTATATGTAATCGGAATTCTATAACGACCTAACGGGATGACTCCATTAGATTTGATTCCCGTAGATGTTATCTCAAAATTATCCTGATACCAGCCCAGATCGCTATTTGAATTTAAAAATCTGGAATTGATCTGAAGCTCAGGAACCTCTGTTATAGGAACCTGTTTTGTTCCCTTTTTTGCTGTAAGCTCAATATTCACTTCAGAAGGACGGTCATAATATACCGGCTTTGTAGATATTGAGTATGGTCTGTCCTCATTTGGAATCGAATCCCAGTCTTCACCTACACCCTCTGCATCCAGAATAACCACAAAGTCAGCATAAATCTCACAGTTCTCGTTAATCTCCCGATCGGTCCAAATACCGTCACCTTCATACTCAGGCTCTTCAATATCGTCCGCTCCATTTTGAATAACATGAAGATTTTTAGGATATGACGTCACATATGGATCATATGTCTCATACCCATAATCAATGCTGTCGACAGATATTTCCAATTTTGTTCCCCGTGGGATCTGCACCTTCTCCCCGATCGGTAAAGTTACAGTATACTGAATTCTGCCATTTTCATCATAGACATCATACGCCGCATCAACTGCGCCGCCCTTACACTCTTTCACCTCCACAGTGACCATATCCGACTTATCCTGGCTCGCCATCGCCGCCGTTGACAAAGCCGCCGCCATGCCCGCTGCCAGAAGCAGACAACTCTTCCACTTTCTCATATCGTTTCCTCCACTTTTCCTAGCAGACTTCGAAATTCCGCTATATAAAATCAGTACACCACCCAACTTCCCCAAAGTACACCTAATTCTACAAACTTTGCCACACTTTCGACACAATTGACCATTTTTCTCACTTCCCATCGCAGGATCTCTTCCCTTCCCCCTCGCTCCCTCCATCCCCCAGCGCAGGACCATCTCCTGCCCCGGGTGCCTGATTTCAGGGGCATGGCTTCCTCTTGGCTTCCGGGAGAATGCGTTGGAGGGCAGGGGACACTTGTTTGAGCCGCAGGCGAGTTGTGTCCCCTGCTCTCCGCCCTTAGCATTCTTCCGGGAGCTTAGAGGAACCGTCTCTGGAATCCACCAGTACCCGGGGCCGGAGACGGTCCTGCGCGTACCCGGAGCCATTATGAAGCACCATCTTCCCACAACAAAAAAACCGCCGCACCTCCACGATCTCCCCGAAAGGAAATCATGTTCGGTACGGCGGTTTTTCGCCTGACTCCGCGTGAACACTAAGAAACAGGAACGCCTGCCCCTTCTCATTATGAATTATCTTCTTGTCCGCCTTACGGCGTCCAAGAAGCTTCGGACCTCGTCCTTATACTGCCCCGGCAATAGAATTGCTTATGAAAGCAAGCTTTCAACACAATTCTATCACCAGGTCAGTGCAATTCAAAGTTTTATTTACTTTCTCATCTCAAGAACATCCGCAAATGCCTCGATAGCAGTTGCAGCCTGTCCGAAGTCTCTCATCTGCTGGTCAACACCAAGTTTGATGTGCGGGATACCTGCATTGTCGAGAGCTTTCTTGAGGTACGGATACTCCATCTCCTCCGGATCGCAGAACTGCTGCATGAAGAGTACAAGCCCCTGAGCGCCGCTCTTCTTAACCATGTCAGCTACGAACTCGCCACGGCGGTTCTTGGAAGACTGCGGATCATAAAGAAGGATATCGTAATCCATGTTTGCAAACTGTTTTGCAAGAGCTCTAAGAGCATCCTGCTCGTCCTCCGGAACATCTGTACGGAAGGAACGGCTCTCATGAGCAACATCATCAGCTGCGATCGCGATGTTGTTGTTCTCGAAGATTTCAAGAAGCTTCGGGTTGTCTACGATGATACCGGATGTAACAACCTTTGTTCCCTTCCAGTCACATACCGGAAGAGCTGCGAGCTCTTTGTTTAACTCTTCAAGTTTTGCAGTGTATTCCGGTTTCTCCATGAAGAAGAATGCCTTTAATACTGCAGAACGCTTTGTAGGAGTTACAACGTCGCAGTGCTCGTTAGCGAGTTTTACGAACTCACGGCGGGCTGCACGGCTCTTGTTGTAAACCTTGATTGCGTCAAGGATCGCATCGTTGGTGATCTCGTGACCACATACTTCCTCGAGGTCAGCCTTAACGTTTGCGTACTCCTCCTCACAGAACTTAAGTCCGAACTCTTCGAAACGGTTCTGCGGATGAGCAAGGAAGATAACTTTCATCTTGTCGCCCATAGCAACACGGAAGTTCTGGCTCATCGGACGTAATGTATCACAGATTGTTGGTGTGATGATTCCGTCTAACTGATCCATAGTTCCGTCAAGGAGCATCTCAAGTGCGAGCTGAGCGATCGTGCAGTAGAAGGTTGCACAATACTCTTTTGCACGGCTGATCGTCTTGTTGTTGGAGCCCCAGATTCCCATCGGAACCATGCCTGCAGCATACACAAGCTCTTCCGGAGCGTAGTACGGGAGAACGCCGATGACCTTCTTGCCCTGTGCTTTATATTCAGCAAGCTGCTGTTTCGGAGTTGCAGCTTTTACTTTAAATTCGTCTAATAATGCGTTGATACTCATGGTCTATTTAGCCTCCTTTGCCTGGATGTTTGCTTCCATAGCCTCAACAAGACCCTGTACTCGTGTCTCGTACTGAGCGGCATTGAAGTTACGCGGGTCAGCCTGGTCACCATCGAATCCTGCGCACGGAATACCAAGATCCTTTGTGAAGCGGCGCTGCATCTCTGCCATGTAACCGGACCACGGCTTACAGCTTCTGTTGTAGTGAACGAGAACGCCATCTACCTTGTTGTCACGGCAGATGCCTTCACGCCATGCAACACCCTGCTCGATACATACAGAGTTCGGTGCTTTGTAGTAAGCACGTGCCATCTCATCCAGACCATTATATACGAAACCGAATGCCGGTGCGTATACAACTGCTGTTACGTTGACGCCGTTAGCCTTTAACGGTTTGAACAGTGCCGGAAGCTTCGGCCAGCACGGAATACCCTCGAACATTACACGGTATTTCTCCGGGAACGGAGTTGTTGTCTCGCCCTTAGCGATCGTCTCGTCAAGGTCTTTTGCTAACTGCTCAAATGCCTCAGCAGCCTCAACTCTTGCACGTGCGGTTACAACGTCAGCCATATGGTTGAACAGGTCGAAACCACTGTACGGAGCCGGTTTGTACTGTAAGTAATCACAGACTTTTAACCATGCCTTTGCTGTACGGTTTGCGTTCTCACATGCATGCTCGAACTTCTTCTCGTCGAACTTCTTGCCTGTGAGTTCCTCTAACTGCTTGATTGCCTTATCAAACTGTCCACGAACATAGCGAACATTCTGATCAGCAACTTCTACAGTGTTGTTGTACGGGATATCGATCATGATAAGCGGAACATTGCACATGCGGGCGATGTTCTCATACCACTTTGTCATACAGTTACAGATGTTGTTGCAGCAAAGAACGAAATCCGGCTGCGGGATCTGCATCTGACGGATCGGGGAGATCGCTGCAATACGGCGCTCTTTATCCGGTCCATCCGGAAGCTTTTCAAGCTCAAGAAGGTTTACAAGCTCAAGATACGGAGTCTGAGTCTTCGGATCTTTTTTCGGCTTGCCTGTTGCCTCATCGATCACTACGTTTCCGTCTGCATCCTTTAACGGCTTACCTGTGCTCGGATCGATGATGTACTCACCTGTCTCCGGGTCAAACTTACGCGCTACACGGACACCGGCTGCGTAAGCAAGGCTGATACGTGCGTATCCGCAGATATCGTTGTCGTAACCAAGATCCTCAGCTGCCTGACACATAAGCTCACCGTAACGGTTTGCTGCGATACCAGCTGCCTGGTTCTCCGGGTACATAACGTTTAAATCAAATGCTGCTGCGAGCTCGCACGGGAATTTGGAAGAAGACCAACCAACTAACTCGCCTCTCTTTTTGGCTTCGCGCGCGTCTTTATGAACGTCATCTACGACTTTACGCAGCGCAAGAACACCAGGGCTAACCTGCTTTGCCATAATAAATATCCTCCATTTCTTATCAAACATGGCTGCTTATGTTATTTACAGCCATAGATCTGCATAAACTAATAATGATTATGCGCGGCGGCTTGCTGCCTGATATGCATATAAAGCTGCACCAAGCGCACCGTTATACTGTGTCAGAGGAGATCTGTGGATCTCACAACCAAGCTCGTTCTGAAGAGCCTTGACTACACCCTCGTTCTGAGCAACTCCGCCAGTCATAACGAGTGCCGGAACAACTCCGATCCTATGGGCGAGTCCAGTGACACGGTGAGCCACGGAGCGGTGGATACCCGCGATAATATCGCACTTATCGGTTCCCATCGACAGCTGGCTGATAACCTCACTCTCCGCAAACACGGTACATGTGGAGCTGATCTCCACTCTCTTCTTGGACAGGGAATCAAGATGTCCCAGATCCTGGACCTTAACCTCAAGAACGCCTGCCATAACATCCAGAAATCTTCCGGTTCCTGCAGCGCACTTATCGTTCATCTGGAAATTGGTCATTGCACCGTTATCAATATGAAGGACCTTAACGTCCTGGCCGCCGATATCAATGACGGTATGAACGTCAGGGAACAGGAAGTAAGCTCCCCTTGCGTGGCAGGATAACTCACTCATCTGTTTGTCTGCAAAATTCATTAAGGAATTACGGCCATAACCTGTTGCCAGGGTAAAAGCCATATCCTCTTTTTTCATGCCTGCGTTTTCCAGCACTGCGTCGATCGCACGCTGGGGGCCGCTGGTACCTGCACCTACATCGATCAGGGATTTCGCTACGATCTCCTGGCCATCCTTAAGCATAATGCATTTGGAAGCCGTGGATCCAACGTCAATTCCCAGGGTGTAAATTGCACTCATAATAACCTCCGGGTATACTGAAAATGTAAAATGAAACTGGCTTTGTTATACCAGTATATCCAGGCCAGAGAAAGACTCCCCCGGCCTGGATACATATCATTTTACTCTATCCTTCAGTCAAAATCAAGCCTTGTGAGCGTCATTCCACTCGCGAATTGCACGCGGTGTTACCATCTGGTGCATCGGGCAGATAGACTTCGGATTCTGGTAAGCAGCCTCTGTAAATGCCTGAATGTACGGACGGATATCTGTCATGTCAACGATCTCATCTACCATACCAACCTTAGCGCAGTATGCCGGACGGGACTTATCATGATACAGCTGGATCATATCGTTCATCTTCTTGATGATCGGAGCAAGATCCTCTCCTGCCTTGCTTGCCTTAACAAGCTTTCTGGAGTACATAGCGTTTGCAGCGGTTTCACCCGGCATTACATAGTACTCACATGCAGCTGTACCAAGGGAGTATACGTTTGTATTGTTACCCTGCGGTCCACCAAGCACATAGTGAGCAGCAGCGCTTGCTTTACGAAGAGTAATTTCGAGAGACGGAAGCTTGGAGTTCTCGATGGAGTAGATCAGGGACTGACCTAAACCAAGTAATTCAGCCTTCTCTGCTTCGTCGCCTACATCGATACCTGTTGTATCCTGTAACCAGATCAGCGGAATACGGTCACGGGCACATAAGGTTACGAACTCGTTCATCTTGATGAGACCCTGACGGTACAGCTTTCCGCCGATACCAACGGAGTTCTGCTTATACTCCGGATAGTTCATAAGAAGGCCCTGAGTATTCGCGATCACACCAACTAAAAGTCCGTTAACCTTTGCAAGACCTGTTACCATCTCCGGACCATAGCCCTTCTTGTACTCATATAACTGAGAACCATCGAAGAGACGGCCGATTACGTCGTAGATGTCGTACGGACGTTTTCCGTTCATCGGAATGATGCTGTAAAGATCTTCTGCCGGAAGACACGGTCTCTGCGGATCATCAACACGGAAGAACTCGAGGTTGTATGCCGGAAGGTAGCTGATGTACTTCTTGATGCCCTCGATTACGCCGTAGTCGTTCTCGTAAACCTCACGGAAGAATCCTGTCTCGTCATAGTGGATCGGAACGGAGCCCGGAGCCGGAACGTGCTTCTTGCTGTTCTCGATCTGGGCAGCAACGATCTGCTCAGCAGCCTCCTCGTCGATATATCCCTTCGGGTTCATACCGGAAAGAATACCAGCACCGCCGACTGCCATGTTAGCCTGGCTGTGTGCGATCAGGATTGTCGGGGAAATGCTGTGGTATCCGCCGCCGGCCGGGTTTGTACCGTAGATGCCTACGATTACCGGAATGCCTAACTGGTTTAACTCTGCGTTACGGAAGAACGGAGTACCGCCGCCGCGTCTGTTCGGGTAAACCTGATCCTGATACGGGAAGTCTACGCCTGCGCAGTTTAATAAGTAGATTAACGGAAGATTTAACATCTTAGCAGCATCGGAGCAGCGGATCAGGTTCTCTGCCTGTCCCGGTTCCCATGTACCAGCCATCTTCTTGTTATCAGAAGCGATGATGTAAACCCATTTGCCGTTTACACATCCGAGACCGTTGATGATGTTTGTGGAACCCATCTTATTGTCGTTCGGGTTGAAAAGGCTGTTTAACGGGCAGAATGTTCCCTCATCTACAAGAGCGTTGATACGCTGCATTGCGGATAACTGACCACGCTCATTTAACTTCTCTTCTGTTGTGATGCCAGCAGCAAGGATCTCAGTAACTTTGTCGTGGATCTGCTTCTCGATCTCTTTGATCTCTGTCTCGTTTTCCGCATTCGGATTAACTAATGCCTTACCAACGGTAGGCATGTTCTGGAAATATTTCGGCATGGAAAAGTAGCCCATGTTCTTCCTCCTTATATACGCGATCACTGCGGTCAGCGGATTTTGCCAGCCGCTGACCGCGGCATTTATGATTTCACTTTAAATCAGTTTCGATTACTTTGTTTCCTTCGGAACTTTGATGAATGCCTGACCTGGGTCGATCTCTTCACGAATTACGCGGATGATCTCCGGATCCGGACCTTCCATAAGCTGAGCTCTTGTGGTATCGATCTCGAAACCTGTGTTCTCCTGAACCATTTCCGGAGAGGAGAATGGATAGTAGTAAGCAAGGTACATTCTCTTGGTCTCTTCGTCGAACTTCATGATACCAAGATCTGTAACTACCATCTGCGGTCCACGGTTGCCCGGAAGACCTGCTCTCTCACGTCCGCCAGGGCCGTCCATCCAGCCACAGCTTGTGATGTAGTCAACATGCTCCATGAATCTTCTCTTCTGGTGCTGCATCATGATGATTGTGTTACAGAATGTAGCGATACCGTTAGCTCCGCCGGAACCTGTGAAACGTGTTGTCGGCTGAACATAGTCGCCTTTACCGAAGATACATGTGGAGTTTACGTTACCATACGGGTCGATCTGAGCGCCGCCGATGAAAGCGATCATACGGTCAGCGTCATGAAGCCACTCATTCGCCTCGAAGCCTACGAAACGAACGTTCGGCCACTGTACTGCACAGTGAGCCATGAAACGGTTATCACCTACGGAACGCGGTACCTCTACCGGTGAGCAGTCCATAAGTCCGCTCTCTACGATCGGGTGGCAGCTCGGGCAAACCACACGCTTCGCAAGGGAAGCACCGATTAACGGAAGACCAGTACCAACGATAACGATCTGGTTTTCTTTAATATTTTTTGCGATGGCATAAGCCTGCATTTCCTGCTTTGTATACTTTGTATAATCAGCCATTTTTGAATTTCCCTCCCTCAATTAGTGTCTGGTAGAATAGCCAAGATGCGGCTCATTCTTAAGGTTCATGAGGCGAGCGCCGCCAAGGACATTAAGAAGATCATCCTGATCCTTGCAGCCGTATACGTATTTCTGGAGGTAATCCTTGAAGGTCTCCGGAATCTTTGTGCCGTTAGCAGCATCCTCTGCAGCCTGTTTTGCAACTTCTGCAGCCTTTGCAAGCTTCTCGTCTTCCGGTTTCGCAGCAGCAGCCTTCTCAGCCTTTGCAGCAGCCTTTGCGAGCTGTGCCTTTGCATCTTCAGCGTCAAGGTACTTGGAAGCCTTATCGTACTCCTTAAGTCCCTTATCATCATCATCATAGTAGCCATAGCACTGTGCCGGCCATGCACCGTACGGAGTACGAACGACAGCGTCTACGCACTCGCCGAAGATTCTTGTCTTTGTAGGATCACGGCGGATATATTCATCACTTACGATCTCCTCGCAGGTAACGATCGTACGCTTTGCAGCGATTGCGATATCAACATCGTGGAACTCATCACCCTCGATGATGCAGGTTCCATCCGGAGATGCCTGCTGTACATGGATGATCGCGCAGTCAAGCTTCGGAACCGGAACAGCAAGAAGCTTCTCGCCTGGCTCAAACGGGTTCTCGATATCTACGCACTTTAAGTTGTCAACGCCTTCCATTGTTTTTCTCTTCTCTTCGCTGATACCCCAGAATTTAACAAGACCGGAGCCCTGCATCATTCTTACCGGGAGGTACGGAAGACCAAGGGAAGCTGCGTGAAGCTGTAACATAAGAACGTCCTGGGAATAGTCCTCATATGTAAGCTCACCTTTCTCGATTGCAGCACGGAAACGACGTGCAACGTTTGTATAACCAGAGTTTGCTGTGTAGCAGTTGATGTAAGCTCTTACACGACCCTCACCGATTAAGGAGTCCCAGTCTCCGCCTGCCGGGCCGGACCAGCCTACAAAACCAGTTTTACCCTGACGAAGGATCTCGTAAACAGCAGCGTACGGTTTACGGTTTGTTGTAAATCCGCCGAGGCAGAGTACATCGTTATCATGTACATACTTCTCTACGGCATCGTGTAATGACATAACTTTATTAGCCACAATAAAGCCTCCTTTATTTATATTTGCAGTTAAAAGGCCTGCCTGTTCTCCTCAGACAGGCCTGAACTGCTTTTAATTCCTGTAAAAATATACCACGATACGGAATGAATTTCAACTTCTGGTTCCGTTTCGAAGGGTTTCGATCAGGCCTTGAACATCAGCATGAAGTAACCGGCTGCTACTGCAGAACCGATAACACCTGCTACGTTCGGACCCATAGCGTGCATCAGAAGGAAGTTGGTCGGATTTTCCTTGGCACCAACAGTCTGGGATACACGGGCTGCCATCGGAACGGCAGATACACCTGCAGAACCGATCAGCGGGTTGATCTTGCCGCCTGTGATCGCACACAGGACTTTACCAAGCAGGATACCTCCGACTGTCGCAAACGCGAAAGC
The DNA here is from genome assembly GCF_018785465.1 of Clostridium sp. MCC328. NCBI lineage: Bacteria > Bacillati > Bacillota > Clostridia > Eubacteriales > Clostridiaceae > Clostridium > Clostridium sp. MCC328. The sequence goes on along the minus strand of NZ_WQPW01000096.1, from coordinate 77,593 downwards.
AAGAAGACCCATTGCAATGATAGCCAGTGTCTGGACACGGAGGAAGATCTCTCCGTTTGCTGTAGCGCCTACGGTTGTGCCGAGCATGATCGTAACGATGTTGCAGAGTGCGTTCTGTGCGGTATCGGAAAGTCTTCCGGTAACGCCGGACTCACGGAACAGGTTACCGAGCATCAGCATACCAAGAAGCGGTGCTACGGACGGAAGAAGCAGGGAGCAGAACAGAACAACGAATACCGGGAATACAACCTTCTCGACTTTGCTGACTTTTCTTAACTGCTTCATAACGATCTGACGCTCTTTCTTTGTTGTAAGGAGCTTCATGATCGGCGGCTGGATCAGCGGGATCAGAGCCATGTAGGAATATGCGGCTACGGCGATCGGAGCTACAAGATCCGGAGCCAGGTTATTTGCGATATAGATCGCGGTCGGGCCATCAGCACCGCCGATGATACCGATCGCTGCACACTCACCCGGTGTGAAAAGTCCGGTTGCATTTGCAAGTGTAAATGCAACATAGATACCGAACTGAGCGGCTGCACCGAGAAGAAGGCTGACCGGGTTCGCGATCAACGGACCGAAGTCTGTCATCGCGCCGACTGCCATGAAGATCAGGCACGGGAATAAGCTGGACTTAACGCCCATGTACATAATTCTTAACACACCGGACTGATACCAGTGATCTGCCTCATTCATAAGACCTGCAAGCGGAAGGTTCGCAAGGAACATACCGAATGCGATCGGGAGCAGAAGGAGCGGCTCAAACTGCTTCTTGATTGCAAGATATAATAAAACGAAGGATACAAGGAGCATTACGCACTGCTGCCAGGTGATTGCGGCGAAACCTGACTGGGCGAGCAGCTCCGCGAAAACTGAAAGTATATTCACGTGTGGCACCTCCTGCTTAGTTTAAGGTAACCAGAACTGCACCTGTCTCAACGGAATCGCCTGTGCTTACGTTGATGGATGCAACAGTTCCTGCTGCCGGAGCTACGATCTCTGTCTCCATCTTCATTGCTTCCATAACGATTACACACTGACCATAACCAACTGCGTCACCAACTTTAACTTTGATGTCAAGGATCTTACCTGGCATCGGAGCCTCTACTGTCTGTCCGCCTGCTGCTGCCGGAGCTGCTGCCGGTGCCGGTGCCGGTGCTGGAGCTGGTGCCGGTGCTGCTGCCGGTGCCGGAGCTGCCTTCGGTGCCGGTGCTGCTGCGAGGATCGGAGCCGGTGCGCTAGCCTGTGCGCCTCTGTCAAGCGGTCTGTACTCGTCTACTCTCTCGATCTCAACTTCATACTTTTTTCCGTTTAATGTTGCAACGTATTTCATGTTATTTACTACATCCTTTCCTTTTTCTGCGTTTTAGGTTTTTTGTTTTTTACAGTTCTTTGATACTTGTTACACGGAACTGCTCTCCAGACAATCTTGCTTCCTCACTGACTGCCGCGAGAAGCACTGCATAGGATTCCTCATCGATAGCCGGAGCCGGTGCTGCAACTGCCGCAGCTGCCTTTGGCGCACTCTCCTTAAATAATGTACCGATGACCTTAGAGATAATGATAACCGCGATTGCGAGCACTGCAAGTGCCGAGAATACGACTAACAGTCCAACAAGTGAAATGATGATCGAATCCGCAAAGGTCATACCGCCTGTCCACATATACTTACCGCACCTCCTTCGTTTCGTTTCACTTAAGAAACTTTTGTTGGTTAGTTATTTCGTATTGTGGAATGCATTCCACATTTTCCTCAGCGCATACGGGCACATCTCAAAAATGTACCCGTCTTGCGCCTGTTTCTATGCATTTTTCACAATATCGTAATTTGAGTATATCAGCTTTCTGCAAAAATGTCAACAAAGCCGCCCGAAAAAATTTATCAAATATACTAATTTCAGGTCACATAAAGACAAGCAGTACTTATGTCTTTATATGACGAAATGTTACAGTTCAGCCATTACATCTTCTTGTTTTCATATTCATGAAAACAAGAAGCTTGGTGGTTCCACCATATGCTGATTTGGATGAAAAAGTGCTTATGCAAGCAAGCTTGCAACACACTTCCTCATTCAAACCAGCGCATGGCTGAACTGTAACGACAAAATCTTTTTTCTGCCTTTACGGCTGTTTTCCGATATAAGCGAGGATACCTCCGTCCACATAGAGGATGTGTCCATTTACAAAGTCAGAAGCCTCGGACGCGAGGAACACCGCCGGTCCCTTGAGGTCTTCCACGGTGCCCCATCTTGCTGCCGGTGTCTTCGCGATGATAAACTGATCGAACGGATGGCGGGAACCGTCAGCCTGACGCTCTCTTAACGGAGCTGTCTGGGATGTGGCGATGTAGCCCGGTCCGATGCCGTTGCACTGGATGTTGTACTCGCCGTACTCGGAGGCGATGTTCTTTGTGAGCATCTTCAAACCGCCCTTTGCCGCTGCGTATGCGGATACGGTCTCTCTTCCGAGTTCAGACATCATGGAGCAGATGTTGATGATCTTTCCGGCTTTCTTTTTCATCATGCCCGGAAGGACAGCTTTTGCCATGATGAACGGAGCATTCAGGTCAACATCGACAACCTTGCGGAACTCATCCGCGCTCATCTCATGCATCGGAATTCTTTTGATCATTCCCGCATTGTTTACAAGAATATCGACCGTTCCGATCTTCTCCTCGATATCCGCGATCATTTTCTTTACCGCTTCCTCGTCCGTAACATCGCAGACATAACCGTGAGCATCGATCCCTTTCTCTTTGTATGCGGCAAGTCCGCGCTCTAAGGACGCCTCGCTGCTGCAGTTAAATACAACCGTTGCTCCTGCTTCTGCATAGCTCTCCGCGATGGCAAAGCCGATTCCGTGGGCACCTCCTGTTACGAGAGCAATCTTTCCTTCCAGAGAAAACATGTTCTTCTTATCCATTTTGATCCTTACCTTTCCTATTTTATATCAGTTTTTTATCGGCCTCTGCGATATCTTACTTTAAATCCATCGGAGCGATGTTGTCCATATCGTCGAACTCCTGATTCTCTCCGCCCATAGCCCAGATAAAGGTGTAGTTGGAGGTTCCTGCTCCGCAGTGGATGCTCCAGGACGGGCTGATCACAGCTTCTTCATTTTTCATGACGATGTGTCTCGTCTCAGTCGGTTCACCCATAAAGTGCATGACCACCTGATTCTCCGGGACTTCAAAGTACATGTAGATCTCCATGCGGCGCTCATGGGTGTGGCACGGCATGCTGTTCCAGACACTGCCCGGCTCCAGCGCTGTCATTCCCATGGAAAGCTGGCATGTTTTCAGCACATCCGGATGAATGAACTGGTTGATGACTCTCTTATTGGAAGTATTGGCATCACCCAGCGGGCGCTTTGCGGCATCCTTCAAGGTGATCAGCTTTGTCTCGTAGGACGTGTGGGCCGGCGCACTCACCATGTAAAATTTTGCCGGAGTCTCCTCACTGTCACTGGAAAAGATCACTTCCTTTGTGCCTTTTGTGATGTACAGGCAGTCTTTATAGCCAAGGCGGTACTCCATTCCGTCCGCTGTGATGGATCCGGCACCTCCGATATTGAAGATTCCGATCTCGCGGCGCTCAAGGAAATAGTGGGTACCGAAATTTTTCCAGCAGTCGATCCCCTTTTCAATGGAGACATGTTCTTTCACCGGCATACATCCCAATGTCACCATGCGGTCCACGTGGGAGTATACGGATACCACCTCATCCGGATGGTAGAGATCCTGAATCAGGAACTCGTCCCGAAGTTCTTCGGTTGTGTAGCGTTTTACATCTCTTTGATTTGCGGAATAACGAATATCCATATGTTTTACCCCTTATTTATATTCAGGACGATTTTTATGCCGCCCCGGTTGACTTTTTTATCACACACTCACTTGTTCTCTTCTTATTTTTTCTGTATTGCAGTGTATCTCAGAGCACCGATTCCAAAGAGTGCCAGCAAAAGTGCATCCAGCACCAAAAACAGGATCGCCGCCTGGAATCCAAGCTTATCCGCAAGGACTCCAATGACCTGCGGGGTAAGGATCCCGCCGAGGGAACCGATCCCTGTAAACACCGACATTCCAAGTGGGGAATTTCCCATGAGATCGCCGGTAAAGGCCGTAGTTGTCGGGAACGCCCCCGCCATTCCAAGTCCTAAAAGGATCAGGGCCGCCACTGCCATTGTGGTATGATCCGCGAAGACAAGGATCAATACCGAGACAAACTGGAGTACGGAGATCACTGCCAGAATCTTTGCCGGAGGCACGCTCTTTGAGATGGACGCAATGACGATCCTTCCGATCATGATCATGATCCAGGTCACGGATACCATCACGGTCGCAAGACTTGTGGACATAAAGCCGGTACTTTTTAAATAAGTAACAAACCATCCGTTTACGGAGTTTTCAAGACCCATATAGAAGAACAATGCCCCAACCGCCAGAAGGAATCCCGTGTTCTTTAAAAACCAGAATTTTTCTTTTGTCATCGACGATCCGCCGTTCTCCTCTCCCGCCTTCTTCTCCGCCTCTTTTTCGATCTTTCTGTAATCCATTGTGGCGTAGGAAAGAACGATGAGAACCGTGAGGACTGCAAGGAGGCGAAGGATCGTCTTCCAGTTCATACCCGCTCCCATGAGGAGCATCGTAACGAATGGGGACAGGAAAGCCCCCACCGCATACCACATATGAAGCAGATTCAGATATTGATTGGAACTTCCCGTCACCTGACGGATCGCATGATTGTTGATGATCGTGATCATGCCCTTCGTGATTCCGATCAGGAAGATCATCACATAAAGCACCGGGACCGGAAGTCCCATTGTAAACAGGAAGAGGCACACCGGATAGGGGACCGCCAGTACGACTACCGCCGTCTTCTGGGACATCATCCCACAGAATACCGGATATACCAAGCTTGAACATAAATTTCCGATCGCCAGAAAGGAAAGCAGTCCGCCGGCCGCGGTAAAGCTTAAATTTCTCTCCTCGATCAGGTTTGGCAGAATGACACCGAAGATCAGGATGACCATTCCGCTGATAAAATAGGTCAGATAACAGTGGTCGATCACCGACCGTTTATCTTCTTTTGTGATTTCCATCCAGTATTCTCTCCCCCACACATATTTGTTAATTTTTCTCCATACTTTTCCATCATATCATCTTTTATCCCTAAAGACAAGGTTGTTTTCGTTGACACCCCAACGGTCTTACTATACAATAGAAGGAACGCAGCTTGTTTTACTTTTAAGGAGGAAAAGGGAGTTATGAAGGACATAAAGAAGGTGACGTTGATCGGTCTCGGTGCGATGGGGGTATTTTTCGCACCGCGTATCTCAGAAAAGCTGGGGGCTGATTTCCGGATCCTTGCAGACGGCGCAAGAAAAGAGCGTCTGGAGCGAAAAGGGGTAACAGTCAATACGATCAATTACCGTTTTCCGATCATCACACCTGATGTCGAGGGGGATCCGGCAGATCTCGTTATCATTGCGGTAAAGGGATATGACCTGGAGCAGGCGATCAGGGATATTAAAAATCAGGTTGGCAAAGATACGATCATCCTCTCCGTATTAAATGGTGTGGAGAGCGAAAAACAGATCGCCGCCGTCTACGGCAGCGAACATCTGCTGTACTCCTATATGCGGATCAGCATTGTCATGAAGGACGGAAAGACGGAGTTCGATCCGCATAAGGGTCTGATCCACTTCGGCGATCTTAAGAATGATCCGGAACACTATTCCGGGAATGTTCTCGCTGTGAAGAGTCTTTTTGATCTCTGTGGGATCGACTACAAGATCGATGCAGATATGTTAAAAGGAATCTGGTTCAAGTTCATGTGCAACGTTGCCGAGAATATGACATGCGCCATGTTCGGTGTTCCCTTCGGAGCATTCCAGAAGAACGATGACGCCAATTTCTTCCGCCACAAGGCCATGTGGGAAGTGATCCGCATTGCAAATAAGTTGGGTATTGATATCGGTCAGAATGAGATCGACCGTCAGGAGCACACGCTCGGACGTCTTCCTTATGAAAATAAGCCGTCAACGCTTCAGGATCTTGAGGTCGGAAAACGCACGGAAGTCGATATGTTCGCCGGAACGGTTGTCCGCCTCGGAAAAGAGCTTGGCGTTGAGACTCCGGTCTGCGAGTGTTTCCTTCACGGAATCCATCTGATCGAGGCGCGGATGTTTAAAGAAATCTAATATCTATATGTACATAGCCAAAGCTGCCTGCGGCATATCGCCAGGCAGCTTTTTTCTGCTCTCCCACCTTATTTTCTTAATTCTTTTCCTAATATCAAAAAACAGTCTTGCATTTCCCATAGAGCTGTACTATATTTAACATATGAACGATGGTTCATATGTTAATATGATAATTAAAAATTATAATTCTGAGGAGGTCTACTCTATGGAGGAATTAGAAAAATCCAAGCAGAAGTCAGCAGACCACGAGGACGAAGAGGTTTGCTGCTGCGGACACCATCATCACGATGAGCATGATGATGACGAGCACGAAGAGCATTGCGGCTGTGGACACCATCACCATCACGATGAGCATGATGACGAGCATGAAGAGCACTGCGGCTGTGGGCACCATCACCATCACGAGGAACATGGTGACGAGCATGAAGAGCACTGCGACTGCGGACACCATCATCACGAAGGTCATGATGATGACGAACATGAAGAGCACTGCGGCTGTGAACATCACCATCATCACGACGATGACGATGGCTGCTGCTCCGAACACGATCATCATCACGAGCACGCCGAACACCACCACGGTCCGGCACCGAAATCCACCTGTGTGGTCTACGTGATGAAAAACATCGACTGCGCGAACTGCTCCGCAAAGATCGAGAAAAAGATCCAGGAGCTCCCGGAAGTCGATGACTGTATTTTGACTTTCGCGACGAGACAGCTCCGGGTCTACTCTTCCGTGGGAACAAAGCTGCTCCCGAAGATGCAGGAGATTGCTGATCAGATCGAGCCCGGCACCGTCATTGAGGTCCGCCCAAAGAATCCGAAAGCGATCTGCACCGTCTATGTAATGAAAAACATCGACTGCGCAAACTGCTCCGCAAAGATCGAGAAAAAAATCCAGGAGCTCCCGGAAGTCGATGACTGTATTTTGACTTTCGCGACGAGACAGCTCCGTGTCTACTCTTCTGAAGGAACAAAGCTGCTCCCGAAGATGCAGGAGATTGCAGACAAGATCGAACCAGGCACCATCATCGAGGTCCGCGAGGAAGGAAAACCGGCAGATGCAAACAGTAACGACAAGCATGCCCATGATCTTCCGGAGCTGATCGCCGGAGGCTTGCTCTTCATCGTCGGAGAGCTTCTCTCCCACTCCATGCCGCAGATCTCCGCCATATGCTTTGTGATCGCCTACCTGATCCTTGGACGGGAAGTTCTCTTAACAGCCCTGAAAAACATGAAGACCGGCCACGTGATGGACGAAAACTTTTTGATGAGCCTCGCGACCATCGGTGCTTTCTGTGTCGGCCAGTTTGGGGAGGCGGTCGGAGTTATGCTTTTCTACCGGGTCGGTGAAGCATTCGAACACCGCGCGGTTGAAAAGAGCCGCAGCCAGATCATGGAAGCCGTTGATCTCCGGCCGGAGACCGTTCTTCTTGACGAAAATGGTACTGTCCGCGAGGTTCCGGCCGGTTCCGCCGTTGTCGGCAATATCGTAGAGATCCGTCCCGGCGACCGCATTCCGCTTGACGGCGTTGTCGTAGAGGGCGAGAGCCGGATCGATACGTCACCGATCACAGGTGAACCTGTCCCGGTATCGGTAAAGGTCGGAAGCCAGCTGACATCCGGCTGCGTCAATACTTCCGGTCTCTTAAAGATGAGAGTCGAGAAGGAACTTTCCGAGTCCATGGTCACAAGAATCCTCGATTCCGTGGAGAACGCCGCAGCCAGCAAGCCGCAGGCCGAGCGCTTCATCACGAAATTTGCACGAGTTTACACCCCGTTCGTCGTTGCCCTGGCGGCTGCGACAGCGATCATTCCGTCCTTAATTACAGGAAACTGGTCCCACTGGATCTACACAGCTCTTACCTTCCTCGTAATCAGCTGCCCGTGTGCCCTTGTTTTAAGCGTTCCGCTGGCATTCTTCTCCGGGATCGGCGCAGGTTCCAAGAAAGGAATCCTCTTTAAAGGTGGAATCGCACTTGAAAACCTGAAAGCTGTAAAAACGGTTGTCATGGATAAGACAGGAACCATCACAAAAGGAAACTTCGTGGTTCAGACGATCCTTCCGGCAGGCACAGCTTCCGAGCAGGAAATCCTTCAGATCGCGGCAGCATGCGAGACCGCATCTACTCATCCGATCGGAATCAGCATCGTCTCTGCTGCAAAGGATCAGAAACTTGTGATCGAAAAGCCCGCCGAGATCGAGGAGATCTCCGGCAAAGGCATCCATGCAAGGCTCTCCCAGGGCGAAGTGCTCTGCGGAAACAGAAAGCTTCTCACCGAGTTTAACGTGGACTGCGGTGCTTACGATGAGAACGGTGCTGTCACCACCGTCTATATATCGGTAAACGGAAAGCTTGCAGGAACGATCCAGATCGCCGATACGATCAAGCCGGAGGCAAAGGATGCCATCAGGTCCTTAAAATCCATGGGGATCCGCTCCGCTATGCTCACCGGCGACGGCGAGGCAGCCGCTGAGGCGGTAGCCGCCGAGGTCGGAATCGACAATGTATACGCAAAGCTTCTCCCGGCTGATAAGCTCGAGATCTTGCAGAAGCTCCGCGCGGAGAACGGAAGCGCAATGTTCGTCGGTGACGGAATCAACGACGCACCGGTACTTGCAGGCGCTGATGTAGGCGCAGCTATGGGAAGCGGCGCTGACGCAGCCATCGAGGCCGCCGATGTCGTCTTCATGACATCAAGCATGGATGCCATTTCGGAAGCCATCAAGATCGCGAGAAGCACAGGCGCGATCTCCAACCAGAATGTGGTATTCGCCCTTGCGGTAAAAGCTCTTGTCATGATCTTAGGTCTCATGGGAATCGCCTCCATGTGGCTCGCGGTATTCGCCGACACCGGTGTCGCGATCCTCTGCGTGCTGAATTCCATCAGAATTCTTTATAAGAAATAAGACTCCTGCTGTAATTTTCCTCTTTAGGGAATCAGCAGACAAGACAAAGAAAAGCCCTGGAGAACCTTTCTCATATCGTTCTCCAGAGCTTTTTTGTTATCCACTTCGATAGTTTCAGTTTCTGGCATCAGGATCTTTTCCTGTCGTTGAATGTTTAGGCTGCGGCGGGCATGATCTCTGTCAGCGCTTCACTCTCTTACTTCAGCATCCCCATCACCACAACAGCCACAAACAATACGCACATGCACCCGATAAAGATATCAATGGTCCGCACCGACACATTGATCTTATCGTACATCCGTTCTTTTATGGATCTGTTCTTCAGGCGCTCATTTTCCTCCTGCAGCCGTTTATTCTCTTCAGTGAGTTCTTCTAAAGTCTTCTCACCAAAGGCCTCCACAGCCTTTTCTGCGGCTTCGGTCACTGTTCCGATTCCGCTGACCTTCTCAATCTCTTCTTCCATTCCTTCACCTCCACTCTCCCGGTGCAGGTTTTATCAAACCGCTCCAGCTTTCTTTCCATGAGGCAGGTTGCTAAAACCAGCCATCGGTATTTTCTTTCTGATACATGATGTACGCAAAAATGTGCCGCGGTACACCCGAGCGTCTCGCACGGCCGTTTCCAACAATCTGCATCTTCGCGCGAGTGTGCAAAAACGGGCGTTGGAACTCGTCCTCCGCCCGTTTTTTAACTGTACCGAAACAGTCAGTCTATTACTTCTTTGCAATGTACTTTCTGATATCGAGTGCAATCGCAACTACGATAACGATACCCTGTGCGATGTACTGGTAGTTTGTATCAACACCAAGGTACTGTAAGCAGGTCTTTAAGATCTCGAATACAAGAACACCGATAAGAACACCAGAGATACGTCCGATACCACCGTTTACGGATACACCGCCGATGGTGCAGGCTGCGATGGCCTCAAGCTCCCAGCCCTGGCCCATGTTAACGGAGGAACCACCGGATTTTGCTCCTACAAGGAAGCCGCCCAGTGCGTAAAGAGCTGCCGCTGTCATGTAGATGATGATCTTTGTCTTCTTAGTGTTTACACCGGAAACCTCTGCGGACTGCTCGTTGCCGCCGATCGCATACATATATTTTCCATGAGGAGTCATGTTATAGATGAACCACATAACAAGACCAACTGCAAGGGCGATCAGGAACAGGAACGGGATCACGCCAAAGAGTTTTCCTTTTGCTACTGCTGTGTACGCACTGTGATATCCACCGATCGGAGTCGCGTTTGTGTAAACAAGGCAGACACCGTAAACGATCAGCTGCATACCAAGTGTTCCGATGAAGGCCGGAACCTGTAAGTAGGAAATTACGATACCATTGATGAAACCAAAGATACAGCAAATTACCACACAGATCAGAAGAACCGCGAGAACCCATAAGCCCCAGGCATTTCCGAAATCCGGAAGGTTCTGGAAGAACTTGCCGCTGTAATCCGGCTTCTGAAGCAAGGTACCTGCTAAGCAGGCAGAAAGACCAACCATACGTCCTGCGGAAAGGTCTGTACCTTTTGTAATTAAGCATCCGGATACACCGCAGGCGATGATGAATCGCGGAGCTACGTTCAGAGCGATATTAATGAAGTTACCGCCTGAGAAGAATGTCGGCTGTTTGATCGCAGTAAATACTGCAAGTAATAAAAGAACGACGATGATTCCATTATTGATAAGGAAATCTTTTGCACTTACTTTTTTCGCTGTCATGACTGAACCTCCCTGTAATCTACTTGTTTTCCTTGCCGCTTAAAGTGAATTTTGTGGCGAAGGACATGATCTTCTCCTGAGTTGCGTCTTCTCCTTCCACCTCACCTGTGATGTGACCGTTGCACATTACAATGATTCGGTTGGACATACCGATCAACTCCGGCATTTCCGACGAGATCATAATGATGGATTTGCCCTGTTTTACGAGATCGATCATGATCTGGTAGATCTCATATTTGGCACCGACGTCGATACCTCGGGTCGGTTCATCCATGATCAGGATATCAGGATTGTTCGCAAGCCATCTTGCGATAATTACCTTCTGCTGGTTACCACCGGAGAGAGACTGGATCAGCGTCTTTCCGCTCGGTGTTTTGATCTTTAATTTCGCGATGCTGTCTTTTACGACGTCATCGACTTCTTTCTTGTTGATCTTACCCATATGGGTATAATGCTTATAGGAAGCGATCGCTGTATTATCATCAATGCTCAAGCATCCAAAGATACCGGTTCCGCGACGATCCTCTGTGATCATTCCTACAGAGCTGTTGATCGCATCCTGCGGTCGTTTAATATGTGCCTCTTTTCCAAGGATCTCAACGGTACCGCTCTCAATGTGGCGCATTCCGAAGATTGCTTCCATAAGTTCTGTTCTCTGTGCTCCGACTAAGCCGCCGAAGCCTAAGATCTCTCCCCTCTTTAACTCAAAAGAGCAGTCTTTAAAGGAGTTCGGTAAGATACTTGTCAGGTGGCTGACCTTGAGGACAGTCTCATCCGTCCGGTAATCATCCTTCGGCGGATAAACGTTATTTAACTCACGTCCAACCATCTGTTTTACGATCTCTTCATCAGAGATATCATCGATTGCCCAGGTTCCAACGTATGTACCGTCCCGCATGATGGTGATATCGTCGGAGATCTGGCGGATCTCAGCCATCTTGTGGCTGATATATATCATAGAAACACCTCTGGATTTCAGATCTCTGATGATCCGGAATAATGCTTCTACCTCGTTATCAGTCAGGGAGGACGTAGGCTCATCCAGAATTACAAGATTTGCACTCTGGCTGACCGCTTTCGCGATCTCTACTGACTGCATCTGTCCGATTGATAATGTGCCGAGCTTTGCTTTCGGGTCAAACTCCATCTTGACATCCCGAAGCCATTTCTCAGCTTCTTTGTTCATCGTCGCATGATCAACGACCTTGACCGGTCCGTAGTTTTTCATCGGATACCGTCCAAGATACATATTCTCAGCGATGGAGCGCTCAGGAATCGGCTGAAGCTCCTGATGAACCATGGCAAGTCCTTTGTGAAGCGCGTCGTCCGGGTTTGCGATTTCGGTCTTTACACCGTCAATATAAACTTCGCCTTCATCCATTTTGTAAATTCCGAAAAGACATTTCATCAGTGTCGATTTACCGGCACCGTTTTCTCCCATCAGTGCGTGGACCGTTCCGGGGCGGACCCGTAAATTTACTCCGTCAAGTGCCTTAACACCTGGGAAGGTTTTTTTGACTCCTCTCATTTCGAGTCTGTACTGTTCTGCCATCCCAAAACTCCTTTCAGATACACTCCCCCGCATCTCCGGGTGGCATATTTTTTAAGTTTTAAGTTCAGAGAACCGGGTGTGCCAGACACACCCGGTTCTCATTTGTTACAGTATCAATTACTTTAACATATCAAGGATTTCCTGAGCGTTATCCTTAGTAACCTTTTCGTAGTTGACCATGTTGACAGCATCAACCTTCTCGCCGCTTAAGAACTTAACAGCGATATCGCTTGCAGCCTGAGCCTGTGCGAAGTGGTTGTTGAATACAGTACCTGTCTGCTTGCCATCGATTACGTTCTGAACAGCCTCTGTCAGAGCGTCAACGCCTACAAGGTAGATATCCTCGTTAACTTTACGTCCTGCTGCCTCGATTGCCTGTAATGCACCAAGTGCCATAGCATCGTTGTTGCAGAAGATAACCTCGATCTTGTCGCCGTACTGGTTTAAAGCGTCCTGTGCGATCTGCTGAGCCTTAGCCTGATCCCAGTCACCACGCTGTTTTAAGAGCTCCTCAACTTCCATTCCTGCGTCTGTAAGAGCCTTAACAGAGAACTCTGTTCTGTACTGAGCATCTACGTTCTCCGGGTCACCCTGGATCATGATGTAGGAAACTTTGCCATCGCTGTTGATATCACCCTTGTTTGCAGTCTCAAGGATCTCTTCGCCCTGGTATGTACCGGACTGTCTTGCGTCACATCCTACGTATGTAGCGTTAAGACCTTCAGATTCCCATCTCTCTTCTTCTGTTGCGTCCGGCTCACGGTTGATGTAAACAACCGGGATACCAGCTTCTTTACACATATCTGTGATCTCCGGTGCGGAAGAAGCCTGTACAAGGTTTAAGATCAGAACATCATATTTCTGAGTGATGAAGTTCTGGATCTGGTTTGTCTGCTCTGCCTGATCGCCCTTACCATCCTGAACGACTACGTTCTCAGCCTTGAATCCAAGGTCCTCTGTTAAGTAGCGAACTAACTCTGTTCTGTAAAGAGTCATGAAGTTATCATCGAACTTGTAGATGCTGATGCCGACTTTCTTGTCTGCTACATCTGTGGTTGCTGCTGCGGCTGCAGCTGTTGTTGCAGCTTCTTTTGCTGCCTCGGTAGCTGCTGCTGTTGTCTCTTTTGCTGCCTCAGTAGCTGCTGCTGTTGTTGCTGTTGTGGAAGAGCTTCCTCCGCATCCCGCTAAAGACAGGGCCATCATGGAAGCCAGTGCCATTGCTGTTACTTTCTTTGTCATTCTCATGTTTTGAATCCTCCCATTCAAAAAATAATTTTGACCGTTTAGGCATTTTCCCTTAACGATGAGTTCATTATAGCCTGCCTTTGTGCATTTTTCCATACTATTTTTTATGATAAATTATTAAAATTCTTTGATTCCTGTAAAAAAACCACAATTTTTTGTCATATCATGGCAGAAATCAGCTTAAATATAACAGTACAGGCATGTGCCGCCTCACACATGCCTGTAAAAAATGATGTCAGTTAGCGATGATATGCTGGGGACACCAGAAATATTTTTCCTGGGTCACCTCTTTTCCCATTGCGAGCTCCTCCGCCGTATCGAAGATCCTCTTCGCGTAGATATCCTTGCTGGATTCAACCGTCCCAAAGAGTTTTCCCTCGCGGAACGCCTCCTGGCCGGCCGGTGTCCCGTCGATCCCGACAAGCTTGATCGTCCCGGCGACGATCCCCGCCCGCTCGATGGCATCAATCGCACCAATAGCCATGTCATCATTGTTGCAGAGCACAAGCTCGATTTTATTCCCATAATCCGAAAGCCACTGTTCCATGAGGGCGGAGGCCTGGTTTCTCTCCCAGTTTGCGATCCCGCCTGTGATCTTCTCGATCGGAACGCCGCCGTCCTTCAGTGTCTCAATGGACCACTCCGTGCGGATCAGGGAATCCTGGTGGTTCGTCTCCCCCTCAAGGAGGACATACGAAACAACCCCGTCCCCGTTCCGGTCAAGGGTGGACGGATTCTTCCGGTAGGCGTCTACGAGGATCTGCCCCTCCAGAACCGCGGACTCCTTTGCGTCCGCTCCCACATAGTACAGTTTCTCCCAGCGGTTCATGTCCTCCGCGACCGGCTCCCGGTTGAAAAAGACAATGGGAATATCCGACTCCATAGCCTGATCGATCACGCCGGACGCGGCGGAACGGTCCACCATATTGACGCAGAGCACGTCGCAGCCAAGATCGATCATACGCTCCGCCTGGCTGTTCTGCGTGAGCTGATTTCTCTTCGCGTCCCGGACATCCAGCGTCACGCGGACCCCGGTCTCTTTTTCATATTCCTTCGCCGCCTGCTCCATGGAATTCCGGAGCGTGCCGATGAACGTGTCATCCCCGCGGTATAACAGGACACCGATCCGCAGGGACGTCTTTTTTTCCTCATGCCCTCCGGTCTTTTTCGCGTACAGCCAGGCGCTTCCCCCGAGAAGCGCCGTCGCCGCAATGGCAAGGATCAGAACATTTCCCTTTTTCATACCTGCCTCCCCCCTATTCCATCGGATATAGCATCTTTTCGAAGATCCCACTCCTTAAGATCTCCCCGTCGATATACTCCGGTGTCAATGTGATCCGTTTTTCCTTCCACTCTCCCCCGGCTGCCTGAACCGCCTTTTCAACACTTAAATAACCCTCGTCGAACCGGTTCCATGCCATCAGACCCTTGACGATCCCCCGGTCGAGCTGGTTTAAGAGCGCCGTCGTGCTCCCGATCCCGTAAAGAGCCGTCACATGTTCCCGGTACACACTGCTGCCCTCCAGGATATCCGCAAGCTCGGATAAGGCACCAACATCCATGCCGACCGCCATAAAATCACCGCTCTCCGGATATACCGTTTCCTCGATAGCCTTGCGGTATGTGTCCTCTGACTTTTTCTCGATCAGACGTACGGTAAAACCGGCGGGATCCAGCACAGAGCGGATCCCGTCATACGCGTCAAGGTTCCCCGTGTACGCCATTCCCTCGGAGAACAGGCATACCGGCACAGCCGGATCCTCGCTCTCCGCAATCTTCTCCCCAATCGTCCGTCCCATCTCGTAGCGGTCCACAGAGATGGAGCACGCCACCGAGCTGTTGATCGCCGTGGGACCAAGAAAGATCACCGGGCAGCCCGGCGAGATCTCATCGAGCTTCATGACCGCGAGATCCTCGCGGACCGGCGCAAGGATGATCGCATTCGCTCCGTCCTTTATTTCACGGACGATCAGTTCTTCCTGCTGTTCCTCATCGTTTTCCGCGTACAGCGTGATGAAATTGACATCCGCCTGATACTTCTTCTCCGCCATATCCATGCCCGCGCGGAAGCTCCCATAATAGTTGTCATTCACGTTGTCTATGATGACGGAGATCCGGCAGATCTCCCTCTTTTTTTCCTTGATGATCAGATCCGTGGATGACAGCAGATAGAGCATCACAAGGAGAAGGATGCCGGCACACCAGCTGATTTTTTCTCTATTTGACATGGATCTTTTCCCCCTCTGCCGTCTCAGCGTAAGGCACCGCCCGCATGTGGATCGTCACGACCGTCCCCTCATCGAGCTCGGATTCGATGGACAGACCGTATTCCTGTCCAAAATACAGCCGGATCCTCTCATTGACGTTCCGCACCCCGATCCCGGAGCCACTTCCGGACTTCACATGCGGCTTATCCGTGAACATGCCTTTCACCTGCTCCTTCGTCATCCCGAGTCCGTTGTCGGAAACCTTCATATAAAGATCCTCCCCGTCCCGGTACACCCGGATCCGGATCTCCCCATCACCGTCCATAAACTCCATTCCGTGATAGACCGCATTCTCCACGAGCGGCTGGAGGATCAGCTTCACGCTCGCGAGCTCCATGACATCCTCATCCGCCTCGATCTCATAAGTAAAACGGTTCTTAAACCGCATGTGCTGGATCATCAGATAGTTTCTCACATGTTCCAGCTCATCCCGAACGGGAATAATGCTCTTCCCACGGCTTAAGCTGATCCGGAAGAATCTGGCGAGCGCCGTCACGACCTTCACCGCGTCCGCCTGTTTCTCATTCTCGATCATCCAGACGATGATATCGAGGGTGTTGTAAAGGAAATGCGGGTTGATCTGCGACTGTAAGACATCAAATTCATTTTTCCGCTTGGATTCATGCTCCGCCACGATGTCATCCATCAGATGCCGGATCTGGGTCGTCATGTTCCGGATGGAGGTGCCGAGGTGACGGATCTCATAGGAACCGCCCACATAGACTTCCGTTTCCAGATTGCCCGCCTCAATCCCGTTCACAGAACGCTCCAGTTTTTCGATCGGTGTCGTAATCCTCGTGGAAATGTAAGCATTGATGACCGCGAGGATGAATACGACAAAGGCAACAATAAACACGATCAGGATCCTTGTCTTCAACGCGTTTAAGGATGCGCCGCCGAGTGCCGCCGCCCCGACGATCTTCCAGCCGGTATAGCCGACCGTCTTGACCGTCACGGCACGCCCCTTTCCTTTATATTCCTCCTGATGGATCCCGTCCCTGTATTCCGCTGCCGCCTCAAGGTTCTCATCCTCGAGCCCGGAGTAGATCAGCTGGGACTGCGGATGGTAGATCAGCTCCCCATCCGCGCCGAGAAGATAGACATAGCCGCCGTTTCCCAAGGTGATCCCGTCAAACAGCTGTTCCAGGCTGTCATAGCGGATGTCGATGAGGAGAACGCCCTGCTCCGTGGACGAGCCCTCCGTGATCTCCACCGCGCGCGCCGCCGAGATCACCCAACGGTACTGGTTCTCCCCCGCGTCGAACACCCGCTGGACATGCGGGACTGAAAAGTGAAGATTCTCCGTCTTTTTCAGTGCCGCCTCAAACCACGGTTCCGCTGCCGGATCTGCCCCCGTCTTGAGTCTCGTGGCGGGAACGGCCTCCAAAAGCTCTCCGTCTCTGGAAAACAGGGCGATATTCTCGACATTATCCTTGTTGTTGTCGTAGAGAAGCGTCATCTCTTTGTTGACACTCTCATTCCTCAGATCCACGTTTTTTACGATCCCGTAGTATGTGGTGTCCGAAAGCTTCATGATTCCGCGGAGCCACACATCCACAGACCGGTTCAACTGGTCGATCAGGATCTGGTTCTCCTCCTGCATCGTATCCGACATCTGCTTTGACATCCGGCTGTACAGGGACAGTCCGATAAAGATGCTCGCCGCCAGGGCTGTCACCGTAAAGTAGACGAAGATCATATAGCGGATGCTGGTCCGTTTGAATAAGCTGCCCTCATTTTCCGGTTTCATACCTCTCTCCCCCGCCGGCCCTACGACCGGCTTCCTCTGAATTTCGTCGGTGAAACGCCGAATTTTTTCTTGAATACGTAGCTGAAATAATTCTGTTCCTGATAGCCGACCTTTGCCGCGATCACATAGGTCTTGTCATCCGTCTTATTTAACAGCTCCACAGCCTTATTGAGACGCACATCCGTCAGATAACCGATATAGGTCTGCCCCGTCGCTTTTTTGAACATCGTCGAAAAATAGGCAGGACTCATGTGCAGCGTCCGGCAGACCTGCTCCACAGACAGGTCCGGATCCTGGTAATTCTCCATGATATACCGCTTCGCGCGCTCCATGCTCTGGCGCGTCGTATTGTCACGCTCCTGGTCCATAGCCCCATTGATCCTGAGTGCCGCCTCAAGAAGCCATTTTGAGAACTTCTCCCGGTTCATCACCTGCCGGATCATCATAAACGGGTCCGTCCCCATCCCGGCATCCCCAAAAAGCGCTCCCAGTTCCAGGTCGTACTGCTGGATGAGCTGGACCAGACAGTTCGCGACGCTGAACATGTAGGTCTGGTACTGCCGCGCATGGACCTTCGCGTCAGACATCCTTCCGATGATCCCGGATACCACGGACCTTATCTTCTCCTCCGGACCGAATTTTACCGCCTGGATGAGGGCAGACTCGTCCTCCGCGGTAAACTGGAGCTTTCCGGTGTTCACCGGCTCCACATCGTTGATGTAGATCGTACTGCCGCTCCCGACAATTGCGCGGTAGCCCAGGGCATCGAGCGCTGACCGGAAGGACTCACAGATCAGCCCGAGCTCCGTCCGGCTGTGCCCGATCCCGATCGTTACCGGGATCATCAAGATCTTCCGGATCTCCTTGCAGATATCGCTTAAGATGTCGATCATGCTGGTCTGGGAGTTGTTCTCATCGATCGCCACGATCCCGGCGATCTCCGCGTCAGCCGCCCCGGAGAACGAGAACAGGGAGAATCTGCAGTACGGTTTCAGGTTCTCCTCAAGGATCTGCATCACAGAGATCGGGATCAACTCCCGCTCCTCGTGGAGCGGAAGGATCAGCTCCCCGGACACTTCGGAAATTTCCGCTTTCACCGCAATGGAGATCCACTTTTTCGCTCCCGCAAGTGGGATATCGTACTGTTCCAGGCGGTCATTGACCGTTTTCCCGTCCATCTGGTGGCTCACAAGATCCTTTAGGAACTGCTCGCGCAGGATCGGCAGGCTGCGTCTGTAGTTTTCCCGCAGAAGGCTCACATCGCGCTTCTGCTCGATCTCCTCGTCGAGGCTCTCCTGGATCCTCCTCAGGATCGCCGTCAGCTCCTCCACATTCACGGGCTTTAAAATATACTCCGTCACATTCAGCTTGATCGCGCGCTTCGCATAATCGAAATCATCATATCCGGAAAAAATGACGATCTTCATCGATGGATACCTCTGGCGGATCTTCTCCGCAAGCGTCAGCCCGTCCATGTATGGCATCCGGATATCCGTGAGGACCACGTCCGGCTCTAAGGCTTCGATCTTCTCCAACGCGTCCTCCCCATTCTCCGCGTCCCCGACAACGGTAAACCCAACCGCCTGCCAGTCGATCTTGCGGATAATACTCTTACGCACTTCCTCCTCGTCATCCACAAGGATAATTCTGTATAAGTCCATTTCCTGCTCCTATCTTTTAAAAGATCTGTTCCAGATGCTTCCGGATGACCGCCTCATCGGTCAGTTTTGCGATATGACCGTTCATGCCCGCCTTGATCGCTCCTTTTCAGAAACCGCCGTTTTCCCATTCTGACAGCCGGCCAGACCCGGAGTGCAGAGAAGGAGCATAACGGCTCCAAAGATTACAGAGCGCCTGCCCCCTCCTGTCCTTTTCTTTCTATTCAACGCAACAAGGTCCTGCATGTATTCCATCCTTTTCATCCGCCCCGGTCACCTTGCCTGTTTCCGTGCTTTTTTATTCGCATACATATTCGCGTCCGCGCGCGCTTTTGTGTCGGAAATGCTCTCCTGCTCCTCGATCAGGGCACTGCCGTATGAGGCACCTGGGAGCATATGCAGCGATTTTTTCCGTTTTTCTATGATCCAGTAAAATTTCTCCCGCAGTATTTTTCCTTCTTCGTTTCCCTGAACAGGACGCAGAACTCATCTCCGCCGATCCGGTAACAGTTTCCATAGCGGGAATACGCCTTTTTCAGACATTCCGCGATCACCTTCAGGCACTGGTCCCCCGCCTGATGACCGTATGTATCGTTGATGTACTTAAAATTGTCGAGGTCGAAGACGATCAGCATCTTATCCTCCGGCTGGAGCTTCAGTGTCCGGTTCAGATAGCTCTTCTGGCTTAAGAATCCCGTCAATCCATCCAGCTGGTTCCACATTTCATTGCAGTAGAGGTAATAGAGCACTGAGATCAGGGTAACGCAGAGCCACGTGATATGCAGCGTGGGAAGAACGATCTGGATCATCGTCCCTGCCACCAGGAAGACGGCAAGACTGTAGATCAGCACTCTTCCGCGGTTCTGGTAGGTCTGCGTCATTTTCAGCATGTTGAACATCAGATACTGGATCCCTCCGCCGTACATCAGCATATAGAGCCAGAAGCCCTGCTCCCTCGCGTAATGGTTTTCTGCGTCCACGGCAAATACAAGACCACCGGAGAACGTCCCCACCGTCAGGATCAGGAGATACAGGATCTCCAGGGTTGCCGCAGCCTTTAAGCCGAGGCGCACCTCATCCGAACGGTCCATCGCGTACACCATCAGGAACGGTACCGCCGGGGTCAGACCAAAGCCAAGGTAATTTGCCATGATATTGACCGGACGGAGCCTTACCGGAGTCCCATCCACTATCACGGTAACCAACTCAAGGACTGAGATCACGCCGATCAGGATGAAGGTCAGCAGAAAAGTCCTTCTCTGTCTCGGAAACAGCGTTTCACTGAAATTGACGATCATACACATGAACCCAAGGACAAAACAATTGATAACCGTCAAAGAAAAAAATAGAGATCCGGCATATCAGGTTCCTCTCTTTCAGATACTAAACGGGCACGCCGCCTTCCGGCGGCAACGCTGTTACGTATAATTATACTGTGGAAGCATATAATCGTCAAGCCAGCCCTCCGGTAGGTTTGCGCGCCCTTTCCCGTCCCGGTCCAGCCTGAACTGTGGTTTTGCCTGTCCTCTTCGTTTTTTATTGATCTCCACGACGGATCTCAAAAGCTGATATAGTCTGTTTTCTAAAAGACATCCAGGTCCATTCCATTCACCACAGGACCTTCGTAACCGGCATTCCGTATCTCCTCAAGGATCGCCTCGTTTCTTCTCGCCATCTCGGCTCCCACATCCACCGTGTTGTCCTGGATCTCCATGTGATAGATCCGGTGGTATGTGACGAGAAGCTTTGGTCCTGCCTTCTTCGCGATCTCTGCAAGATCCACACTCAGGGTGTGAACCTCCCGATGGTATTTCTGCCACTTCGGTTCCCTCGCGGCAAGACCTGCCGTGTATTCTACTTCATGGAGAAGAATATCACAGCCCTTTGCCTTTTCCGCAACGATCTCAAGCGGCGCGGTATCCCCACTGATCACGATCACCCGGTCCGGCGTCGTAAATTTGAAGCCATAGCTCTCAAGCGTCCCATGGCTCACCGGGAAGGCTTCGACCGTCACACGGTCATCCCGGTAGATAACTCCGGAATTTATTTCCTGTGTTTCCACCCGGTATCCCACTTCATTTGCCTTTTCAAAACCGTTGATCCGGAAATCAATATCCACCTTGTAGGCCTTTAGCAAATGCTCTGTCATATCCCGGATCCCTTTCGGTCCAAATACCCGGAGTGGTTCTTTCCGCTCCAGGACCCATGGGGTAAAGATCAGGTCCGGGTATCCTGCCGTGTGATCCGTGTGCAGGTGTGTGCAGAACGCGGTCACCAGCCTGTCCGGGCGAAGCGCGTCGATCCCGTTCCGGTATGCCTTCGCCGCCTGGCGGACGACCCCCGGACCGAAATCAACGAGGTACGCCCGGTCGCCAACAACGACCGCAGAGGACGGACCGCTGGCATCCGGGCACGCGTTAGGCGTTCCGGTACCGAGAAGTACAAGTTTTGTCTCCATCATGATTTTCTCTCCTTTTTCCCTTCCGCTCTTCATCCCTGCTTCTGTTCGTTTTCATCCTCCACATGCCGGATCGAGATTCCGGTAAAGCCGTAAAAGATGCTGAAAAACGGAGTCAGATATAGCAGGAACAGATATGGGAAGAACGCAGACCATGCGACGCCGAGCGTTCCCGCCATGTATACGCAGTACCCATGCCACGGGATCATCGGTCCGGAGAGCGTTCCCGCATCCTCCAGGCTTCTCGATAAAATCTCCGGGGCAATCTTTCTCTCCTTAAACAACGGTTTCATCATGTTTCCGGTCAGGACATGGGACATCGGCTGGGAACAGCTGATCAGGCTTGTGATATAACCGACGAGGAGCGTCGCGAAGATCAGGCCGCCATCGCTGTTAATCCGTCCGGTGATCGCGCGCAGGATGTTGTCAAGAACACCCAATCTGTCCAGCATGCCGCCCATTCCGACCGCGAAACAGATGATCGCCACATACTGTAGCATGCTGCTCATACCGCCACGGTTTAAGATCGTTTTCAGAACAGCCTCCTCAATCTGGGTCGTATAGCCGTTGTAAGCAACACGGATGATGCCCTGGAGCGTCGCGCCCTGGCAGAAGAACGCAACCGCACCGGCGCACACCGAGGACAGTCCCAGGGATACGATCGCGTTGACTTTACATAAGAGCAGGACAATGATAACCGCCGCCGGGATCAATGTCACAAGACCAAGTTTAAATTCTCCCTGAAGTGCCTCCGTGTAGACAAGAAGGTTTCCCTCTTCATAACCACCGGAGGTCTGACTGATCCCGAGAATGACAAACAGGACCAGGCTGATCACAAAGGTCGGCAGCGTTGTCCATAACATGGACCGCACATGATCGTTGAGCTTCGCGCCCGCAACAGCCGGGGCAAGATTCGTCGTATCGGAGAGCGGGCTTAACTTATCCCCGAACATGGCACCGCAGATGACTGCGCCTGCCACCATTCCAGGATTGATTCCCATCGCATTTCCAATCGCCATCATCGCGACACCGGCACTTCCGACCGAGCCGTAGGATGTTCCGGTCACAAGGCTTAAAACGGCGCAGAATACAAGTGTCAACGGCAGGAGCCAGGTTGGATCGATCAGTTTCAGACCGCCTGCGATGATCGTGGCGATCGTACCGCTCTGGAGCCAGGTACCGATCATGACGCCGATCGCCATAAGCAGACATAGTGTCGGAACGACCACACGGATCGCGTCGTAGGCACCACTCACAACATGGTCATATTTGATCTTTAACCATTTACAAAACAGATAGATGATGATCCAGCTGAAAAACAGTCCGATCATCGGTCCTCCCGTCTTCAGCCGGATGCAGACTGCGACTGATCCGATGATCAGAAGCAGGAGCAGAAGCGACTGAGGCATATTCAGTTTCTTTTCTTCACTCATAACAATTTTCTCTCCCCTGAAACTCATTTTTCAATTTAAAGCATTAAACTTTAAAGTGCTGTATTATTATATCGAATATTCAGGAAAATTGCAAGAGCTCACACAAATTAAAACAGCCGGAACCCACAGAAATACTGGATTCCGGCTGTTTTTAACAGCTTATATGAATTATTCGATATAAGCTGCATTTTCGCTTTATGAATTATTTACCCATCTGAGCAGCAACCTCAGCCGCGAAGTCCTCGTTTTTCTTCTCAAGACCTTCACCAGTCTCGAAACGAACGAAGCTCTTAACTTCGATGTTAGCGCTGTTCTCTTTAGCAACCTGTGCTACATACTGAGCTACGGACTGCTTGCCGTCCTCTGCTTTTACGTAAACCTGGTCTAAGAGACAGATCTCTTTCATCTCTTTGTTGATACGACCCTGGATCATACCCTGGATAACCTTCTCCGGCTTGGAAGCTTCCTTCGGATCGTTCTGGATCTGAGCCATAAGGATGGATTTCTCATGCTCGATGTAATCTGCGCTTACTTCGTTGCGGTTTGTGTACTTCGGGTTAAGAGCTGCGACCTGCATACAAACGTTCTTTGCCATCTCTTTTACAGCGTCGTTTACAACATCTGTCTGAACGTCAAGAAGAACACCGATTCTGCCGCCTGCATGAATATAGGAAGAAACGAAACCGTTCTCCTCTGTAACCTGTTTGAAACGACGGATGCTCATGTTCTCACCGATGATGGAGATTTCAGAAGAAAGAGCTTCCTTAACAGTAAGGCTCTCATCTGCTGTCCACTTCTCGTCCATAAATGCGTCCATATCTGTCGCTGTTGTTGTAAGAGCCTGAGCTGCTACCTGAGCAACGTATGCCTGGAACTTAGCGTTCTTAGCAACGAAGTCTGTCTCAGAGTTAACCTCAACGATAACAGCTTTCTTCTCGTCTGCTGCCATAGCTGTGTCAACGATACCCTCAGCTGCGATACGTCCAGCTTTCTTCTCAGCGCCTGCAAGTCCTTTTTCTCTTAAGAACTCAACTGCTTTGTCCATGTCGCCGTCTGTAGCAGAAAGGGCTTTCTTACAGTCCATCATTCCAGCGCCTGTCATTTCTCTTAAATCTTTTACCATTTTAGCTGTAACTGCTGCCATGTTTCATTTCCTCCGAATCATATTAAAGAATCAAAACGTGTCTTTTCGGAAGAAGGTGCTGCCACTGACAGCACCTCCTTGGATTCCTTATAACAACTTAAGCCTCTGCGTTCTCCTCAGCTGCTTCTGCTTCCTCAGCCTCGCCCTGTTTAGCCTCGATGACAGCGTCTGCCATCTTGGAAACGATAAGCTTAACGGCTCTGATAGCATCGTCGTTACCCGGAATTACATAGTCGAGTTCTTCCGGATCGCAGTTTGTATCAGCGATACCGATCAGAGTGATTCCAAGTGTGTGAGCTTCCTGTACACAGATTCTTTCCTTCTTCGGATCTACGATAAAGATAGCGTCCGGGATCTTCTTCATTTCCTTGATACCGCCAAGGTTCTTCTCAAGCTTCTCCCACTCTTTCTTTAACTCGATAACTTCCTTCTTCGGAAGTACGTCGAATGTTCCGTCCTCAGACATCTTCTCGATTGCTTTTAATCTAGCGATTCTGGACTGGATGGTCTTGAAGTTTGTAAGCATACCGCCAAGCCATCTCTCGTTTACGTAGTACATTCCGCAACGCTCTGCCTCAGTCTTGATAGCGTCCTGAGCCTGCTTCTTTGTACCTACGAAAAGGATTGTGCCGCCCTCAGCTGCGATATCAGCAACTGCCTTGTAAGCCTCATCAACTTTGCCTACAGATTTCTGAAGGTCGATGATGTAGATACCGTTTCTCTCTGTGTAGATGTACGGTGCCATTTTCGGGTTCCATCTTCTTGTCTGGTGACCGAAATGTACGCCGGCTTCCAGAAGCTGTTTCATTGAAATTACGCTCATGTTTTTTTCCTCCATTTGGTTGTTTTCTTCCGCCTGCATCTCACTTCCACGAACACCTGAACTTCTCAGGCACCACTCGCAGAATCCGCAGACGTGCATAATATCAGCTTTTTCACTATATCATAAGTCATTTTTCACTGCAAGCACTTTTTTCTATTTTTTTTGATTTTTTTCCATTACATTTGATTTCATAAAAAACAAGGTCATTCGGGCATGCGGCGGCAGGGATTCTTCTATATATGATAGACCTTTTAATAGTCTTTTCTCTCCTTAAATCCCTCATGCACCAGATACAGCCTGATCTATCTGATGTCATACAACAATTCATATTAAAAAAAGAGGCGCGGCTTTTCACCCAGCCGTGCCTCTTTTCCACAGGTCTCCCTGTCTTATTTTGTATTTACTGCCTTTAAGGCTTTTAATTCATCGAATACCACATCGTTTAAGACCTTAATGTAGGTTCCCTTCATACCGGAAGAACGGGACTCGATAACCCCGGCACTCTCGAATTTGCGGAGTGCGTTTACGATCACGGAGCGGGTGATCCCGACTCTGTCGGCGATCTTGCTGGCTACAAGGATTCCCTCGTTTCCGTCAAGCTCCTCGAAGATATGGGTGATCGCTTCTAACTCGGAGAAGGATAAGGTGCTGATCGCAGATTTTACGATCTGGACTTTTCTTGTCTCCTCGGCGTTCTCCTCGTTTACGGAACGCATCATCTCCAGGCCGACAACGGTCGTGCCATACTCGCAGAGGATAATATCATCGATATCGTACTGCTCGTCGGATTTGTACATAAATAAGGTTCCGAGGCGCTCACCTGCGATATCGATCGGGGCGATGATTGCCTGATACTTCTTTACATTCTCCTCAGCGAATCCGAGAGTCGCAAGGTTTACATTTTCCTTGGTGGAAAGGACACTTAAGAGGCGTTCGTTAAACATTTTATCGACATAGCCGCCTACCTTGTCCTCAATCAACTCATGGATCTCATCAACACCAGGACAGATGCTGACACCCAGGACTTTTCCTTTCTTGCTGATCACGAGAATGTTCGACAGCAAAATTTCGCTTAAAACTTTACAGATGTCGTTGAATACGACCTTGTGCGAATTGTTGTTGTGGAGCAGTTTGTTTATTTTTCTGGTCTTATCCAATAATTCAACACTCATTTCCGAAAACCTCCTTTACTTTCTGATATCGTACGAATAATATTAGATCGATTAAATTGTAACACGATATTTCCAGAATTTCAAGACTTTTTCGGATAATTAAGATAAATCGAAATAAATTGTCAAGTTCTTATCACGTTTTGGAAGTTTGAACAATTGAAATTGTACCATTTGTTTACGGCAAATATCCGGCAGAGCCTCTTCTGGGCACCCTGCCGGATCTTGATCTCGCTATATTAATCTTCTTTTTCTTCCTTATTTTCCTTCATCGGCATCACAAATCCGCACTGCTCATTGGCGCAGACGAGTTTGTTTCCTTTTTCCACCATGTAGCTGCCGCACTCCGGGCACTTTTCAGTGGATGGTTTCTGCCAGGACATGAAGTCGCAGTCCGGGTTGGCTTCACAGCCGTAATACTTTCTTCCCTTTTTCGTCTTCTTAATGATGACTTCTTTTCCACACTTCGGGCACGGGATTCCTGTCTTCTCCAAATACGGCTTTGTGTTGCGGCACTCCGGGAATCCAGGACATGCGAGGAATTTTCCATGGGGACCGTATTTGATGACCATCCTTCTTCCGCAAAGTTCGCAGATCTCGTCGGACTCCTCGTCTGCGATATGGACAGTCTCTAAGGTTCTCTGGGCCTCTTCCACCGCTTCCATAAGATCAGGGTAGAAGTTTCTTACGATGGTCTTCCACGGGGTCAGGCCCTCGCCGACGCTGTCTAACAGGTACTCCAGGTTCGCGGTGAAGGCAATGTCCACGATGCTCGGGAAGCACTGCTTCATGATCCGGTTAACGACCTCACCGATCTCGGTCACATAGATGTTCTTGTTCTCTTTTACCACGTAACGGCGGGCTAAGATCGTTGTGATCGTCGGTGCGTAGGTGCTCGGACGGCCGATGCCCTGTTCCTCCATGGCTTTTACCAGGGATGCCTCTGTGTAATGGGCCGGCGGCTGGGTAAAGTGCTGGGCGCTCACGAGATCCGCAAGCTCAAGCTCCTCACCTTTTTCCAGCTTCGAGAGGATCTGGTTTTTCTCCTCTTTCTCATCCGCCTCGATATAGACGGACATGAAGCCGTCGAACTTCAGTCTGGATGCCGTCATCGTAAACTCGTTTCCGCCCGCTCCGATCTTTACGGATGTTGTCTCATAGACAGCCGCGGACATGCGGCTCGCCGTGAAGCGCTTCCAGATCAGCTGGTAGAGGCGGAACTGGTCTCGTGCCAGGGATTCTTTTACCTTTACAGGTGTTAAGGAAAGATTTGTCGGACGGATCGCCTCGTGGGCATCCTGGATCTTTCCGCTGTTCTTCTTTGTATTTTCACCCTGGGACAGGTAATTCTCGCCGTAGTTTTCAGCGATGAAATCACTTGCCATCTTCTCTGCTTCCTCAGCCACACGGGTGGAATCGGTACGCAGGTAGGTGATGAGACCGACGGTGCCATGGCCCTTTACATCAACGCCCTCGTAGAGCTGCTGGGCGAGGCGCATGGTCTTCTGGGTAGAAAAGTTCAACGCCTTGGACGCCTCCTGCTGCAGGGTACTCGTTGTAAACGGAAGCGGCGGTTTCTTCGTGCGCTCCCCGTTTCTGATATCTGTCACGATAAATTTCTGTCCCTTTAAGGACTCAAGTAAAGCGTCAAGCTCCGCCTTGCTCTTGATCTCCGTTTTTCCATCTTTGTCATTATGAAAATGGGCTGCTGCCGGTTTCTTTGAACCCGGAGCTTTTAACATCGCGTCGAGGCTCCAGTATTCCTCCGGGATAAACGCGGAGATCTCCTCTTCCCTGTCACAGATCATGCGGAGGGCCGCAGACTGGACACGGCCGGCGCTAAGGCCTCTCTTAACCTTCTCCCAGAGGATCGGGCTGATCTTATAGCCAACAATACGGTCCAGGATACGCCTCGTCTGCTGGGCGTCCACCAGGTTCATATCGATATCGCGGGGTGCCTTTAAGGACGCCTTTACCGCATTTTTCGTGATCTCATTGAAGCTGATCCTGTATACTTTTTTATCTTTTACCTCGTCAAGCTTTAACGCTTTCATCAAATGCCAGGAAATCGCTTCTCCCTCACGGTCAGGGTCAGTTGCGAGATAAATTTTATCTGCTTTTTTTACTTCCTTCCGAAGCTTCGCAAGGATATCTCCCTTGCCCCGGATCGTAATATATTTCGGTTCATAATCATTTTCCACATCAATTCCGAGCTGGCTCTTCGGAAGATCTCTCACGTGTCCGTTGGACGCGTCGACCTCATATGTGCTTCCCAGGAATTTTTTAATTGTTTTAACCTTTGCAGGAGACTCTACAATCACAAGACTGTTCGCCATATTCTTCACATCCTTCTGCAATCATTCCGCTTTTTTATAATATTGATTCCCGGTTCCAAAAACAAGTCCCGTAAGCTCCAGCTTTAAAAGGGCTTCCATACATTCTGTCACGGAGAGTCCGCAGAGTGCGGCGATCTCTTCCAGATATCTGGGGCGCGAATCAACCGAAGCATACACCAAATTTTCGTTCTTGGCAAGCCTATTTTGTGAAAATTTATGAATCGTTAATTTTCTTTCGTATTTCATCCCAAGGAATTCCAGCACATCCGAGGGGCTTAAAAGCATGTTCGCACCGCCCTGGATCAGGCGGTTGCAGCCACCGCTTAATGGGTCATTTGCCCGTCCCGGAAGGGCGAAAACTTCTTTTCCCTGCTCCAGGGCAAAGTCCGCCGTGATAAGGGATCCGCTCTTCTCCCTCGCTTCTATTATAATAACCGCATCAGCGAGGGCGCTGATGATCCGGTTGCGCATGGGGAAATTCATGGCGGCGGGGCGGGTTCCCGGGACGAACTCCGAGAGGATGCCGCCGTTTTCCTCCATGGCATGGAAAATTTTGTAATTTTCCCGTGGGTAGCAGACGTTTACCCCGCAGCCCAAGACTGCGTAGGTGGGCTTTCCACGCTCGATGGCGCCTCTGTGGGCATAGCCGTCCACGCCGGCTGCCATGCCGCTGATGATGTTGACTCCGGCGTTGGCGAGTTCCCCGGCGTAGAAGCCTGCCGCTTCCTTCCCGTACTCCGTGCAGACTCTCGCGCCCACGATGGCCACCGACGGGACCTCGTTTTCCGGGAGACTGCCTTTTACAAAGAGGGCTGCCGGGCGATCTTTATATGGAAGAAACCGGGTCGGATAGTCCGGGTCGCATTCCGCGATGACGCGGATGTTCTTCTGTGCCAGGCCGGCAAACTCCTTCCGCCATGCGGATTCGTGTTTTCTCGACTCCTGGAAGACCTCCGCACGCCGCTCCGTGAGGACTCCTGATTTCTGCAGTTCCTGGGGCTTTACCCTCCAGGCAGACAGGTAGGTCCCAAATGTGTCTTTCAGGCCTCTGATTGTTACGCCGCCGAAACCGGGAACGTGGCAGAGGCAGTAGAGAGCTTCGCGGTCGGTGAGTGTATTACTTGTCATAATTTCATATTCTCCTTTTAATTTCCCCAGAATTTATCGCGGCTCTTCACATAAGACACTGCTTCACAGAGATCCGCAAGCCGGATTTTCTCTTCTTCTGCAAGATCTGCCGTTGTCCGTGCTACTTTCAGGATTCGGTCATGCATCCTGGCTGAAAGGGCAAGCTTTTTAAAAATTTCTTCCATAAACTTTTCTTCTTCGCGTCCGAGCCAGCAGAACTTCCGGATATGACGTCCTGACATTTCGCCGTTGCAGCGGATATTTTCACCTGCAAAACGTTCTCCCTGGATCTTCCTTGCCTGTTCCACACGGGCACGGATTTCACGGGATGATTCGTTATTTCCGCTGCTTCTGATATCTCCGTAAGTGATCGGTGATGCCTCCACGCAGATATCGATCCGGTCTAACATCGGTCCCGATACTTTCTGTAAATACCGGGTTATTTGTCCATCGGTGCAGCGACAGCGGGAACGGTCTGGGAAATGACCGCAAGGACAGGGGTTCATGGCCGCAACGAGCTGGAAATTCGCAGGATATGTCACGGAAGCTTCCACTCTCGAGACAGTCACCTCCCGTTCCTCCAAAGGCTGACGCAACGTCTCCAGGGCTGCTCTGGAGAATTCCGGAAACTCGTCAAGGAACAAAATCCCGCCGGTGGCAAGAGAGATCTCCCCCGGCTTCGGTCTTCTCCCACCTCCGGTCAGTGCCTGAACCGACACGGTGTGATGGGGCGCCCGGAACGGACGTGTCCGGATCAAAGGCTCTTTGGCTGTCAGGAGATGGCTCACACTATAGATTTTTGAGATCTCGATGCTCTCTGCGATATCAAGCCCCGGCATGATCGTCGGCATTCTTTTTGCCAGCATGGTCTTTCCAGCTCCCGCAGGACCAACGATCAAAAGATTATGTTTTCCAGCTGCCGCCACCTCGGCTGCTCTTCTGAGCAGCGGCTGACCGGAAAGTTCTGAAAAGTCCACCTCGTAACGGTTCATGGAATTCTGCAATTCGTCCATATTTATCGTTGACTCCGCCTGCATAGGAAGCTTTCCCGAAAGCACCTCCAGGAGATGTCTCAGATCCCGGATCCCATAAAGTTCCATTCCCCCTATAACGGATGCTTCATTCACATTCTCCACAGGTAAAAATACACGTTTAAAACCACTTTCCCGTGCCTGGTCTGTAAGTGCCATAACCCCAGGAATTCCCCGAACAGTCCCGTCCAGCCCCAGTTCTCCGAACAAGACAGCGTCTTCGAGATCTTTCGCCCGAAATCCACCGTAGGCGGATAAAATGGCAGCGGCGATCGCGAGGTCGAATCCGGTCCCTTCCTTTCTAAAATCTGCCGGGGACAGGTTGATCGTGATCTTTTTGGGCGGCAGGGAAAGTCCGAGATTTTTGATCGCCGTCCGCACCCTGTCTCCGCCTTCCCGTACCTCGGACGCAAGGTAACCTACGAGGATCAGCCCCGGAAGTCCATCGCTGACGTCCGCCTCCACGGTCACATTCTTTCCCTCCATGCCGCGAAGGTATATGCTGTTGATTTTACTGAACAAAAAGACTCCTTTCCAAACATGTTTAAGATGTTTTTGCTTTGCTGAATTTTTCAGAACTATTTTTGACAGGTGAATTTTTCACCATTGTTGATAATATAGATGTATTTAAGAATGTTTAAGAAAAATATTGGTAACTGTTCCGTAAGTCTGCGCACTTGCTGCGCTGACCGTAAGAAAACATAGGCTGGAAGGCAAAAATCCCATCAGCGAAGCTGATCAGGAATGGATTTTTGCGTGTAACTATGAAGGTACTGAATAGTTACAAATATTGAATTTATAGCAGACTGACCCGCAGATCAGCGCAGCCAGTCTGCCGCTTTTATCTCAGTCGAGAAGACTCCCACCTCATTAGGTGGTGAGTAATAGCAAATTTGCCTCAGTGGGAGTTGGGTCTCCGACTGAGATAAACGCTCCGCGAGGATGCGCAGTGACTCTGTATGGAATATGTCAGCTTTGCTGACCAGAATCACGCGCCAAGTCTCACGGACGTTCGACTTGAATTATTTGTTGTTCTCATGCTCCTCGATCCACTCCAGAATATCCCCAGATACCTGTTCGCGGTTGAGTTCATTTAAAAGTTCATGCCTCGCACCCTCATAAAAGCCGATGGAGAGATCTTCTACCCCTGCTTTATCATAGCGGTCGTAAACTCTCCGCACGCCTTTTGTCTCCTCTCCCACCGGATCTTTGCTTCCGGAGAGGATCAGGATCGGGAGGTCGGTGCGCATTTTGCCCGCTTTTTCGAGTTTTGCGGTCTTTAAGATCACCTCGAAGAAATCCCGGTACGCGCCCGCAGTGAAAATAAAGTTCGTCAGCGGGTCATCCCCGAAGGCGCGGTCTCTCTTTTCATCCCTGGACAGCCAGTCGTAAGGCGTCTTTGTCGGCTTGAATTTCCGGTTATAGTTTCCAAGGGACAGGTTGTAGAGCATTTTGCTCCTGTATCTCGTCCCTTTCCTCTTACAGACAGAGTCCGCCAGCATATATCCGAACCGCACCTCAGCGTCCTTCGGTGCTCCGGTTCCGAGCAGGATCACACCGTCGATTCCGTCCTTGTAGACGGTCAGATATCGTCTCGCGAAGAACGACCCCATACTGTGCCCCAAAAGGAAAATCGGCACACCCGGATATTTTCTCTGGGCATGGACCGTCACACGGCGCATATCACGGATCACGGAGACAGCGCCCGCATGGTCACCGAAATATCCCCTGTCCTCCTCCGCTGCCGCGGTCTTTCCGTGGCCTAAGTGGTCATTCCCGAGAACATAGATCCCGTGTCCCGCAAGGAATTCCGCAGACTCCCGGTATCTTCCCACATGTTCCATCATTCCATGGGCAATCTGGACGACGGCTTTCACCTCGCCGTTTGGAATCCATTCCATACAGTGGAGATTCGCAAGACCGCTGCTGGATGGTATATAAAATTCATGGATCTCCATAATTTATGCCTCCTGTGCATAAAACATTTTCGATTTTAGCTAACAGGCACTCAAATACCCGTTCCGCCTGTCATCAGTGCTCATCGAAGAGTTTTATAAATATAGTCCTAGTATAACACGCACTCAAAACTTTCCCTAGGAAACATCTGTTAAAATTTCATAAACTTTATCTAAACCGAAATTAAATGTGTCAGGCGCATTCCGCTATCCTGTTATGGTCACCCACACCGGGCTGCACTCTGCGCGGGCGCAAAAAAGCCCCGCAGGCGCTCTCACACCAGCGGGGACTTTCTAACTTTCCAATGCTTCCAACCTCAATTACAAGACAGTCGTCATGTCCGATCAGTCTTTCTTCATCAGCTTTACCATAACAGCCTTCTGCGCGTGCAGGCGGTTCTCTGCCTCATTGAAGATCTCGTCGGCATGTTCCTCGAAGACTTCCTCGGTGATCTCCTGTCCGCGGTATGCCGGGAGACAGTGCTGGACCATAGCGCCCGCGTTCGCGGCTGCGAGGAGCTGTCTGTTGATCTGGTAGTCCTTGAAGATTTTCTTTCTCTCCTCTTTCTCCGCTTCTTCTCCCATCGAAGTCCATGTATCTGTGATCAGAATATCCGCACCGGACGCCGCCATAAACGGGTCTGTCTCCAAGGCAAACTTATCGCCGTAGCCCTTCGTGAATTCAAGGACAGCTCCGTCCGGCTTGTATCCGTCCGGTGTCGCGACCGCCACGTTCATTCCGACCTTTAAGCCACCAACGATCAGGGAGTTTGCCATATTGTTGCCGTCACCGATGAAGCACATTTTGAGTCCGGAGAAGCTTCCGAACTTCTCACGGATCGTCATGAGGTCCGCAAGGACCTGACACGGATGACAGAAATCCGTCAGGCCGTTGATGACCGGGATGGAACCAAATTTTGCGAGGTCCTCCACTTCCTTCTGCTCGAAGGTACGGATCATGATACCGTCAAGGTATCTTGACAACACGCGGGCAGTATCCTGAACCGGCTCTCCGCGGCCGATCTGAAGATCTCTTGAGGACAGAAACAGCGCATGTCCGCCCAGCTGATACATTCCTGTCTCGAAGGAAACCCTCGTTCTTGTGGAGGATTTCTGGAAGATCATTCCCAGTGTCTGCCCTTTTAAAAGCTCATGAGGAATGTTGTGCTTTCTTTCATATTTTAACTGGTCTGCCAGATCCAGAATTCCAATGATCTCCTCTGTACTGAGATCCAGTAATTTTAATAAGTTCTTCATGATTCAAATACCCCTTTCATGGCCTCAAGTGCCTGATCGATCTCTTCATAGGTGATAACAAGCGGCGGCAGCAGACGGATCGCGTCCGTTCCGGCTGTCAGGACGAGAACGCCCTGTTCCATAATCTTTGCAACATATCCGGCGCGCTTTTCGGGATCCACGATGATACCTAACATGAGTCCCATGCCGCGGACATTCTTCACTGCCGGGGAGTGAAATCCCAGGACTTTTTCTCTGATGTAAGCGCCCTTTTCCTCAACCTCTTTTAAGAATTCCGGCTTCATCACCGTGTCGAGGACCACATTCGCAGATGCCGCGCTCACCGGATTCCCGCCGAAGGTGGAACCGTGGGTTCCCGGTCCCATAACATCCGCGCAGGACTTCGCAGCCAGCACGCCGCCGATCGGCAGACCGCCGCCGAGACCTTTCGCCATGGTCACGATATCCGGAGCAATTCCGTACTGCTCATAGGCGAAGAGGCTGCCACATCTTCCGATGCCGGTCTGGACCTCATCCACTATGAGCAGGATGTCGTTTTCCTTGCAGAATTTCGCGACGCCCTGGACAAACTCTTTATTTAACGGCAGAACGCCGCCCTCTCCCTGGATCATCTCCATCATGACCGCACAGCAGGTCTTGTCTGCCTTTGCGGTTACATCCGCCAGGTCGTTTGCCTTCGCGTAGGCAAAGCCTTCCGTGAACGGGAAGAAGTACTGGTGGAACTTCTCCTGTCCAGTTGCCTTTAATGTTGTGACCGTTCTTCCGTGGAAGGACTGGATCAGTGTCACAATGGTGTTTCTTCCCTCACCGTATTTATCGAAGGAATACTTTCTCGCGAGCTTGATAGCGCCCTCATTCGCCTCCGCACCGGAGTTTGCAAAGAAGATTTTTCCCATCCCTGCGGCTGTCACGAGCTTCTCTGCGGCACTCACCATAGGCTCCGTGTAGTAAAGGTTGGAAGCGTGCATGAGCTTTTCCGCCTGTTTTGTCACGGCATTTACGATCGCCGGATTTCCGTGGCCTAAGCTGTTTACTCCGATCCCGGAGGTCAGATCCACATACTTTTTTCCGTCCGCATCCCAGAGCGTCGCGCCTTTTCCGTGGTCAAGGACGATGTCGAACCGTCCGTATGTATGCATGATATATTCTGAATCTTTTTTCTTGATCTCTTCCGCTGTCATATCGTACCTCCTGTGGCAACTAATTCGGCAGATCCACGCTTTTTCCTGCGTTCTTTCTGCAAAAAACGTGTACTCTGGCACATTCCGCGCCGGATGCGTTTTCTTACAGGAATCTGTATCTTCGCATGGATCTGCGTCTGCCTTTTATGAAAACATGGTTCCTACACCTTCATTTGTAAGCAGCTCGATTAAGATCGAGTGCGGCACACGGCCATCCTGAATGTTCGCGCGCTCCACGCCCTGACGGACACATTCCACGCAGCAGTTGACCTTCGGGATCATGCCGCCCTTGATGATGCCCTCCCTGACGAGAGACGGTACTTCCGAAACCTTCAGATGTTTGATCAGTGTGGATTCATCGGACGGATCTCTCAAAAGTCCTCTTACATCCGTGAGCATGATCAGCTTTTTCGCCTTTAACGCGATGGCAAGCTTCTCAGCCGCTGTATCCGCGTTGATGTTGTAGTTGCAGGTATCGTCAATTCCTGCGGCAACACAAGTAACTACCGGGATATAGCCTTTTTCCAGCATATCAAGGACGATCTGCGGGTTTGTCTTAACGATGTCACCCACATAGCCATATTCCGTTCCGTCCGGATCGTTCAATTTGACCGCCTCAAACAGTCCGCCGTCCATTCCGCTTATTCCTACGCCTTTTCCTCCGGCATTTTTTAAGAGTGTTACCAGATTCTTATTGAGCTTTCCGCAGAGGACCATCTGGACCGCTTCCATCGTCTCTTTGTCTGTATAGCGCAGACCCTTGATGAATTTGGACTCTTTTCCGGTCTTCTTTAAAAGTTCCCCGATCTCCGGACCGCCGCCGTGGACGAGAACGACTTTCACACCCACGAGATTTAAGAGGACGATGTCACGGATGACCGCCTGCTTTAAATCCTCGTTGATCATGGCGTTTCCGCCGTACTTTACGACTACGATCTTTCCATTGTATTCCTGAAGATACGGGAGCGCCTCCACAAGGACACCCGCTCTTGTCTCCGCTTTCAGATTTTCCATGAATTTTCTCCTTTTTTCATTTTCAGATTGCACCAAATAGAATCACGCGCCAAGTCTCACGGACGTTCGACTTGAATTATAAATTCAGTCCCGCTGTCTCCTCAAGTCCCAGCATCAGGTTCATGTTCTCAACCGCCGCGCCGGAAGCGCCTTTTCCGAGGTTATCAAACAGCGCCGTGATGATCGTCTGACCTTCATGTCCATTGACGACCAGTTCCATTCTGTCCTTTCCCGCCATGGTCCCGGCGGCAATCATCGGATCCTCATATCCGAACGGATGGACTTTTACGACCTTCTTTCCGTCGTAGTGGGCAGCCAGCGCCTCGTGGATATCTTTCGCTGTGGGATTTCCCTTTAACATGGAGTTCTGCAGCATGACAGTCACTGCCATTCCTTTGTAATAGTCATCCACGATCGGGCAGAACACCGGAGGAATATCAAGTCCGCAGATCTTCTGCATCTCCGGGAGGTGTTTGTGTTTCAGGTTCAGACCGTAGATTCTCGGCGTGTTGTAGAGTTCCGGCTTCTCCGGGGACTCGTACTCCGCGATCATCTTCTTTCCGCCTCCAGAGTATCCGGTGAGGGAAAATACAGTGAGGGGCGTCTCCTTCGGGATCATTCCAGACGCCACGAGCGGATAGACCGGGATCACGAATCCTGACGCATGGCAGCCCGGATTTGCTGTGAATTTTGCATGAACGACTGCATCTTTATGCATATCGGAAAGCTCCGGAATCCCGTATGCCCAGCCGGGTACTGTACGGTGCGCCGTGGAGGCATCGATGATCCTCGCGGAATCCTTCTCCACAAAACTCACCGCCTCCTTCGCCGCCGCATCCGGCAGGCAGAGGAAGGTGATATCCGCCGCGTTGATGAGTTTCTTTCTCTCATCCGGGTCTTTCCTCTTTGTTTCATCAATTAACAGGAGTTCAATGTCGTCTCTTGATGCAAGTCTGTCGTAGATCTGGAGTCCGGTGGTTCCTTCTTTTCCGTCAATATATACCTTTGGCTTCATAGTTGTTCTCCTCTCGCTCATAGATTGTTCTGGATTCCAGGTTCGTCTCCCACCCGCCGTGAATTTGTGGGGTGCGTTACTGTTTGCACAAGACCTGGGAAGTAACCGTGCTACGGATGGTGACCGTGAATACTTTTTGAATAATTTTGCATAATTATAACTCTATATGTATAATTATGCAAGTATTTTTTGTATAAATTTCAAAAAGCACTTACCACCATCTGAGGCAAGTGCTTTTATATCATTGCAATCTTTTATTTTGGTCCTGCGAAATGTATCACAGGTTCTTTCCGGCAGGCTCATAAAACGCCTCCCGCATATGCCCCACCGCTCGTTTCTCGATTCTCGACACATAGGACCGGGAGATCCCGAGCTTTTCCGCGATCTCCCGCTGCGTGTGTTCCTTTGTCCCAAACAATCCATATCTCATGCGGATCACGGTCCGCTCCATCTCCGTGAGATTCTCCTTGTACGCCTCGTAGAGGATCTTCACGTCCTGCTTGATGATCACAGTCTCAAGAACTTCCCGATCCCCGGCCTCCAGCACATCCAGGAGACTCACAGTCTCCCCATCCTTATCCGCGCCGATGGGATCGTAGATGGAGACTTCCCTGGAAAACTTTTTTCCGGACCGAAACATCATTAAGATTTCATTTGCTATCCTCCCCCCAATGCGTTTTTGATGCACTGAGGGGATTAGTTTTTCCCAGGCGGTCATCCTCCGTATCATCATCTTCGTAATCTACATCGGAAAATGCCACCAATTCATCATTATCGTCCTCATCGTCTGTATTATCAGAAGCAGCAGAAGCGATTTCCGGGTATTCGATTTCATCGTCCTGCACACCGAACAGAACCACATGGGCATTGACTCCGTCCCAGATAACCTTACGCACGATGGTGCGGATGGCTGCTCGTTTCTGTTCTATGGTCATTTCATCAATGCCGTCCTTAAAGACAGTCAGCAGCTGGCGCATCAAGTCAAATTCAACATCACTGAGAGCGTGCTGCGTAGTCAGTCCTTCCAGCTCCTGAATACGTTTTTCAAGGGACTGGTATTCTTCGTTCAGTTGCTCAATTCGCTTTGTTACATGAGCCTTGGCAGGGCTGTCACCCATTTCCACGAGAGAATCCACCAGTGAATTGATTTTCTTCTCTGTTTCTGCCTTCTCTTTTCTCATATCGGAAATCCGCTGTTCGTAGTCCATGCGATTGCCGGTATAGAATTTTCGGCTCTGCTCCAACTGACTGACAAAAGTCTCCTTATCATCTGCAAGCATTTTTACCTGTTCGATGATTGCCATATCCAGTGTATTGCCGTTTGCGTTTTTGCTGTTGCACACGGTACGCTGGCTGCGCTCTTTCATTTTGCACACATAGGTGTAAATCACCTTGCCGTCAGCAGTTTTTCGCTTGCTCATCTTCGGATACATACGCTCACCGCAGCTGCAGAACAGCAGACCGGTCAGCAACGCTTCGTTACTGCGTGGTTTTCTGAAAGACTTGGACTTGTTGCGTTCCAATGACTCTTGAACCTGCACCCACACCTTGCCGGGAATTAGTCCGGGATGTTTGCCAACGGACACAATCCATTCACTCGGCGGTAACGAGATACTCGCTCTGCCTTTTTCCTGATCGGTACGATTATATGCCATCATGCCGTGAACACCGTCAAAGGCATCATGCTCGGAGAACAGGTCTGTATCATTCTTTATAAAGAAATCATACGCCTCTTGGTCAGCGACCATGTAGACCGGATTCTGCAAAATCGCTTTGACCGAGAAACGGGTAAAATATTTTCCGTTCTTTGTCTTGAACCCTTGCTTAATCAACGCCGCTTCTGTCAAAGTCAAAGAATCCGTTTCCACATACAAATCAAAAATCGTTTTGACTATATCTGCTTCTTCCGGAACAAGTTTCAACTTGCAGGCTTTCTTTGTCTTTCCGTCCACTGTAATGCTTTTTATAGCTTCGGATTCAAAGCCGGTAGGGGTTGTACCACCTAACCAGCGTCCGGTCTTTGCCAGCTCATGCATATTGTCACGGATACGCTCGGCAATGGTTTCACGCTCCAACTGAGAAAAAACAGATGCAATATACATCATGGCTCGTCCCATCGGGGTGCTGGTGTCAAACTGCTCCTTGATGGAAATAAAAGAAATATCCAAACGGGCAAGTTCTTCAATCAATCCAGAGAAGTCGCTGACATTACGGCTGATACGGTCAAGACGATAGACAATGATTGCCTTAAACTGTCGCTTTTTTGCTGCATCCATCATTCGTTTGAATGCCGGACGGTTCAGATTCCCTCCGGAAAATCCCTCATCTTCATATACTACGATTTTATCTACAGCGGCATCACCAAAATGCACACGAACATACTCTTTGCCAAGTTCAACCTGATTGCCAATACTCTCGCCTTTCCCTGTAAATTTTGATTTACGGGAATAGAGGGCGATAACATCTTCATTTTGTCGCATCTGCTTTTCCTCCTTCTCTTGCTATGTGATGTATCATGTGCTATTATAACATAAAGTAAGCACCAAGTAAACATGACAGGAGGGTTTTCTATGAAATCGATTTTTGAAGAATTAGGCGGCACCTACACTTTAGGCGAGGACGGAATGTATTATCCGAACCTGGAGCTTCCGGTTGAAGAAGAACCACATTACGGTAAGTATGGTCGTATGCGAATGAATTACATAAAAGAGCATCGCCCGGGGTTGTATACGGAGCTTTTGTTCGACGGAAAGCTGGTATCACACTTGAACGACATTGATGATACGGCTCGTCAACGGATGGAGCTGCTGACTCGACAAATGCAGGAGCA
This sequence comes from Clostridium sp. MCC328, assembly GCF_018785465.1. Lineage (NCBI taxonomy): Bacteria > Bacillati > Bacillota > Clostridia > Eubacteriales > Clostridiaceae > Clostridium > Clostridium sp. MCC328. The sequence continues at coordinate 37,514 of NZ_WQPW01000096.1, read as the reverse complement.
GCATGGTGTAAACGAGGAATTAAAAGCTCTTGATCAGATGATCTGGGTAGGTGCCTGCAATAACATCCGCAATGCTGCGGAGGAAATTGTTTTGAATGAACTAATATATTGCTAACGCCAAGGGAGAGAGCTTGTACACATCATGGGTACAAGTTCTCTCTTTTCCCTTGAATCCGAGTTGGACAGAAGTTGTTTTGACATCCCACCAGCTTGTCGGAAAGTTAGAAAATGCAGAAACCCAAATACTTGTGAAACTATTATGAACATGACTGTTTCCTATTGACATTCCAGTTTATTGAGAGTAAACTATAATTAGTTTATTGACTATCAACTGGAAGGAGAAATCTTTATGGCTGAGATTAAAATGGGCGTAGTGGAATCCCACTTCGCTGATATTATTTGGGCGAATGAGCCTTTGCACTCCAGAGATTTGGTAAAGCTCTGTGAGAAGGAACTGAATTGGAACCGTTCTACCACTTATACCGTGTTACGCAAACTCTGTGAGCGTGGGATTTTCCAAAACAACGGAGGAACTGTTTCCTCTGTGCTGACCAAGAACGAGTTCTATGCTGTTCAGAGCGAGCAGTTTGTAGATGAAACCTTTGAAGGCTCCCTCCCTGCTTTCATTGCGGCTTTTACACAAAGGAAGGGTATTTCTCAACAGGAAGCTGCGGAGATTCGACACATGATTGATGCAGCCGCCGGAAAGGAGTAATCTATGAGTTCACTCTTTTTGAAAATTGTAAATATGAGTATCGCCGCATCTTGGCTGATCCTTGCGGTCGTACTTTTGCGTGTAGTTTTGAGAGAGGCACCTAAGTGGATCAATGTTCTGCTTTGGGGTGCTGTTGCAATTCGACTCTTATGCCCGATTACCATCGAAAGCAATTTGAGCATGGTGCCAAGCGCAGAGGTTTTTCCGAATGAGGTCGTTTCCGGACCATCCTTTGATGTGAATACAGGTTTCAATATCGTAGATACACAAATCAATGATTACCTTGGCGACCGCTACTTTGAAGGTGTGACGGTTCCTGCAAACAACGGAGCTAACATAACAACGATTCTCAGTGTTGCATGGATAGTTGGCATTTTCACTTTTGCTGTATTTGCTCTTGTGAGCTACCGAAAAATCCACAACAAGGTTCGTCCATCGTTAAATGTGCGGGACAACATTTGGATTTGCGATGATATCCAAACACCATTTATCCTAGGCTGCTTTAAGCCAAAAATCTACATTCCGTCCGGAACGGATGAAGTGCAGCTTCCCCATATCATCGCCCATGAGAACGCTCATTTAAAACGCTGTGACCACTGGTGGAAGCCGCTGGGGTATCTGGTTTTAGCAATCCATTGGTTCAATCCGCTTGTATGGATTGCGTATATTTTACTTTGCAGAGATATTGAGTTGGCTTGCGACGAGAAAGTCATTCGAGAATTAAATCAGAGCGAGTCTATTTCCTATTCCGAAACATTACTCTCTTGTAGCGTAAATAGAAGAACGATTTTGGTTTGCCCGCTTGCCTTTGGCGAGGTTGGCGTAAAAGAAAGGGTGAAGCGTGTGTTGAATTATAAAAAGCCTGCGTTCTGGATTGTTGTCGTAGCAATAATTGCTGCTATCGTTACGGCGGTTTGTTTCCTGACAAATCCCAAAACGATTGGTGATTCTATAACACTTGTTGAACAGTCTACACCCGGAAATGGTAATACTTTTACCTATGATACTACCTTTGGTCAAAGTGTAATGAGCGGCACTGTTTATGCCGAGCAGTGGAGTAATGGCACTTGCACAAAATCTACGCCTGCCGTATTAACGAGTGAAGTCGATGAGATAAACATCTTATTGGATGTTCGTCGTGAAAACGGTCATTCAGTAGGTGTTGATATTCAAGTCGATACCAACGAACATGGTGGTTCCTTCATCACATATTTTGCATTCCCTGAGAATTATTCCATCCTCGGATGGAGCTGCAACGGTTATGAGTTGAATAAACCTATTCTAATCCAATCCGAGGCGGAAAAAATTTTGGCAGCTATGGTATTTGATGTGGGAAATGGAGTGAGGGTATTTAGTCCCGAAGTGCTTGTCAATGAACCTGAAAGATTGGAAAATGTAGATTATGCAATCGTGATTCGTGCTTCATTTGATAGTACCAACTTGGGCAATGAAAATTCGGAACATACTTCTCACTCAGCAGATAGTGGTGCTGTGATTCCGATGGTTATGGTGAATGACACACTCTATCTGTACACAGGATTTGAAAATACAGATGCTCACCACGATGTGATGAATGGCAAGATCACATCCTCTGTTCACGGGAACACCAAGCCTACCGTAAATGATCAATCGAATTTTGGCGAGGGATACGCATATCAGTACGGTGCTGCCGAAGGAACCATTGAAATCTACATGGATGGTAAATGGTGCATCTTTGCTACTGAAGAAGTGCGACAGGATATTCAATTTCCTGTTTCTGATGGAGATGTTAACGGATCAAACGGAGCTGAGTCGGGAGAAACTACATCAGTAGTGGCAGGAGTTTCAATGGTGGATGCTTCTAAGATTGCCAGCATTGCTGTAACCAACGGCAATACCGGAGAACAGAAAACAGTTACTGGAAAAAAGGCATATAGCGATGAATACCTTGCCTAACGTGACTATGATGATGGAAAAGTATAAATCCCGGGAAGGCGATATTGAAATTTCAAATCAAAGTGGAAAAGGACTGAAAACCTGGGAATGGTATGATATTCAGAAGTGGGAAAACGGTGAATGACACAGGCTGGATCAGCTGACGGATGGATTGTGGACAGATACTCTATACCAGATTCCAGCGGGAGAAATTACGGCTTTTTCTACGAATTGGAAAACGTGGTATGGCGACTTGTCAGACGGTAAATATCGCATCATAAAGAAAATATATGAAACGATAGAAGATGAAATCCATACTCATTATCTGGCAGTAGAATTTGAAATTCGATAACTGTCCAAGTACAATGTCAAATATAATTATTGCATCCTTAGTAAAGGAATACCATCGCAGATACTTCCAAAGTAGCAGCGATGGTATTTTTTCTGTTGAAAATACTGTGTAGTACGATATGTACACAGGAAGGACAGTATATTTTTCACTGGCTCAGATATATTGTAGAGCAGCAATCCACCACTACCATTCCAAAATCGGAGTGGTAATGGTGGATTTTGTTATCATCGCTCGTAATCTTTTTGCTTTCTTTTGGGAGGTTTTTGCATCTGTGATTCTGGTTCTTTGCGCTGAAGCATTTGAGTAATAGAAGGCTTTCTGGTAACTTCCCCAAGCATTTTCTTCACTTCCAGCTTGCTCTGACGCATCATATCATAATCATATTTAACGCCGTAGATTTTTTGAAGCTGACTGGCTGCGGATTGCTCTTTGCCAGTGCGAAGCTCCATTCTGGTGTCGGTCAATTCGCCTGCATCCACATCGGCAACGGTTTTTTCCAAATCCCTGTATCTCTCCAGTGTTCTGTCCAGTTCGGCAGTGAATTTATTTTCTGCCTGTTCCAGTGCGTCCATCTGTGTATCAAGATTCTTGACTTCCTTTTTGAATTTGGAGAAGGCTGCATCATCCGCACATTCCATACTGTTCAGAAGCATGGACTTTTCGGATTTCAATTCCTCCAAATCCTCAGTCAGCGTAGCAACCTGCTCCGACAATTTCTGATGCTTTATCACATGAATAAAGGGTAGAGAATCCTGTTCTGCACGGAGCTGCTTTCGCTCTGTGTTTTTCTCTTTGATTTCCTGTTTGATTTCCGTATATCGTTCCATGACCGGTTTTACAGCATCCACATAGTCAGAGATTTTCTGCTTGCTGATACGGATATGGCTGATGCGGTACATAAGAACAATCATATTCTCACGCAGGGATTCCAGTGCATTTGCCAGCTCCGGAATCGAAGTTTTTACTGCAGCAGCCAGCTTTTTGACCTTCGCTTTCAGCTCCCGGAGAAGGGCGTTGTCCGCCTTGATCTGGCGATTAATTTCGCAGCGGTCAGAAACGATACCCATCGCTTCCAGCTTTCGTGCGTGATAGCCCTCGTGGATGGTTGGCAGTTCATCCAATCCCCGTGCGGCGTGACTGCGGTGATCGATCCGGGCATCTATCTCCGGATACTGTGCCAAATGCCGATTGGTAACGGTTGCCCATTTTTCCCGCCAGATGAGTAGCTGTTCATCGCTGTTCCAACGCTGAGAAATTGGATTCTGTCTGCCATACTTTGTACTTTTGGGATACTTGTTGGCTCGTTCATAACCTTGCTTCTCAGCTTCTGAAGGTGCCATATACACCTTTCGCTCGCCAACCAGATATTGATACTGTTTCTCCCAGCCCTCCGCCTGTGCGATCTTATATTCAGCAGAGGTAAATCCCCATTCTGCGCCATCCCTCACGCACAGATATTCTTTTTCGGTTTTATGCTGCCATTTACCGTTTTCCTGTAAGGGGCGAATCGTCAGCATAATGTGGGCGTGTGGATTGTGTCCGGGCGGATATGGGTCATGGATTGCAACATCCGCACACATTCCCTCGGCCACAAAATTGTCCTGAATAAATTCTGTGAGAAGGCTCTGCCAGTCTGTCTTTCCCAGTTCTATGGGAAGTGCTACCACAAATTCACGGGCAAGGCGGCTGTCCTTGGTCTTTTCGTTTTCCTCCACCGCATTCCACAGAATGCTTCGGTCACTCCACGCAGCCGGAGCGATTGGCGGAAGAAATACTTCCTGCCAGACAAGCCCTCGTTTTCTGGTGTAATCATGCTGAATCCCATCGTAGTCGTTGTATATCTGTGAACAGCTCAGATATGCGGAAGCCGCCACAGCGGAGCGCCCGGCTCCACGGCTGATGACCTTTGCTTCCAGATGATAGATTGCCATTCTTCATCACCGTCCTTTCGCTTTTGTTTTTGTTGCTTTTTAGAAAAAGCAAATGGGGCTTGGCAACAATGCCCATCTCTGCAACAAAGCTGCCGGTGGCAGGTTTTTGCAGACAGTTGGTGGAATACCGTCGGTTAAAGCGACGGTATTTTTTATAGGTGGTAACACCGACCACCAGCTGCGTGGACAATGACAGCAAGCTCGCAGGATTGTGGCATTGTCCATAAGGCTCCCGCAGGAGCCGCATCCGCCTCGCAGAGCGCACGGCCCCGAAGGGGATACCACCGCCCGATGTTATCGGGTGGTGAGTAAGTGCGCCCTTCGGGAATAGAGATACTTTCGTACCTCAATGTTTTTCCGTAACTTCTGCACTTAATCGTCTTTCCAGCTCCATTTTTAGATTATCCAAGTCCATTATCTGTGCTTCCGGGAATACGTTTTCCAGAATAGCTCCCTGCTGAATCAATCTTCTTGTGCGCTGTTTTCTCTCTTTCTGACGGTTTCTGGCTTCAACCGCTTCCTGTCTGTGTTTCGCCTGCAATAATTTCTTTTCATCCTCGGTCATATTTACGTCCTTTCTGACCATATCCGGTCTAACTGATTTTTATTTGGTACTTGTTTTAGAAAAGAATGGTGCCGGGATTGTTGCTGCATGAGCGGAATTATCAATGCACCGCTGATTAGGAGACAATCCGGCACCGCCGGTCTTACGTTCCAGTACCGCTTTCCAGTATTTTCCGTGCTTCTTTCATGCTTTCAGCGGCATTTCTCTGCCGGATATTCTGATTGTTGATTCTCAGCGGCACACACCGTTCCAATACTCGGTCATAGATACGGGAGCGAGTCAGATCCTGCGGATTTTTCAGTTCCTCCAAGGTCATATTAGTTGTCACAATCAGTGGCAATTTGCTGCGATATCGGCTATCAATGACATTGAATACCTGTTCCAAGGCAAACTCCGTACTGCGCTCAATTCCCAGGTCATCAATAATCAGCAGACTGTACTGGTTCAGGCTGTCGATATATTGGTTCTTCTCCTCGGAATACAGCCCGGACAGGGCGTTGAGAATCCGGGAGAAATTGGTCATCAGCACCGGAACACCCTGCTCCAGCAGAGCGTTGGCGATACATCCGGCAAAAAAGGATTTTCCGGTTCCCACATCGCCCCAGAGAAGCAAGCCGATGGATTTTGCCTTCATTTCGCTCCAATGGACAACATAGTCATGGGCTTTCTGCATTTCCGGGTTGTAACCCTTATCATTGGCAAAGGTGTATTCCCGCAGGGACTTGTCCTGTAAGCCGTTGGCTTTCAGACGGGACACCTGATCCAGAAATTCACGGTGCTTTCTCTCCGCTTCCTCTTTATCCTGGACTTCCTGCTGACAGCGGCAGCGAATGGGAACCACCATTTCCTTTCCAAGAACAACCACATGGTGCTGCCTGGGTGTTTTACATTTGGCGCAGTGGATGAGGTTGTCTGATTCATTGCGGTATTCATCTTCCTGCAAAGGGCGGTCAGAAAAGATATTCTGAATGGTGCCAGTGATTTGGTTCATAGGCTTTCATCCTCCTTACATTCATAGCTGCGTCTTACGGGAGCCGGGTGATCCTGCGTATACCAGCTGTGAATCGTAGCAGCGTGGTCTTGATACCGCTTCCCGCTGGAACGTATATAGCCAGACAGCTTTTCGATATATTCCCGGTATAATGGTATTTCCTTTTGAAGCTGTGCCAGCTCCTTTTCATTCAGGAAAACATTTTGATATTTTCCGTAAGCGGTGCGGTCAGCCTTACTCCCTTGTTTCTTTATCTTGTTATTGTTCTTTTCATTATTACTTCCGGACACTTTTCTTTCCCTTACAGAGACAGTTTCCTGTCCGTCAGACGGATAGGTTTCTGTCTGTATCAGGGAAAGATTTCTGTCCGTCTGCACCAGATATTCCGGTGGGACTTTTACATAGATTTTGTTTGGCAATCCCGGTCCCTGACGCTTGCGGAAAATCAAATCCGTTTTTTCCAGAACTGCCAGAGCGGTCTTAACAGACATTTCGCTTTTGTGCATGGTTTCTGCCAAATCCTTGATTGGAAAGAATATGAACGCACGCCCACGCTCATCTACCCAGCCTTCGTTTTTCTGTGAAAGTCTTGCTCTATCCAACAAAAGTACATACAGTATTTTTGCGGTTTCACTCAGCTGCTCCATATCCAGTAAAAATCGTGGAAATGCCATATACGGCGGTATCAGGGTATCCTTTATTAGAAACTGTGTCATGCGTTCACCTCCTTCCGTTGTCAGAATAGATACCGGTTATTCCCCAAGAAAATCCCAGTCAAGGTCTGCATCTTCCGGTTCGGATGCTGCAACAGCTACCTGCGGTGTAATCTGAGCAATACCAACCATACAGCCTGCCAAATATACCGGTAGGGTCCTGTTCATGGCATTTTCCACCGCTGTTACAATCTGCTCCACGAAGCGTTCCTCACGCTCTCTGGTTTCCAGATACGGCTCATCTTGCTTCTTGTAGTAACGGTCAAAGTAGTCCACCAGAGAAATGGCGATAATCTGGCTGTAGGATTTGAATTTCTTTTTATCCATCGTTTGCAGATACTGCCACGCCCGGTTCTGCACATCCTTGTCCAGATTGAAACGAAGATTTGTGCTGCGGATATTCTCACTCATGCTTACTCCTTCCTGCGAAGGCTGGCATGGGCGAGATATTCATATCCCTTAGCAGTCGCACAAATATCATCCAGAATGGTTACACGGGTTTCATCGTACTGCCCGAAGTTTCTGACCAGACAGCCACCACCGCCAACAATATACAGTCGCATCAGTTCCGGATTGTATTCATAGCGGCGGAGTGTGGCGAAAATATCCGCTACATACCTTTTCGCAATGGCAGTGATACAGTCCAGATAAGGCTTGCCGATGTCCGCTGTTCCATAGCGAAGCACCTGCTCAATGGTGACTTCTTCGATTTTGACACCAAAGCTGTCCAGCACGGCATTTTTAGCAGCGATCATACACTGGTTCACACCAAACTTCTCTGTCCAACAACGGCTCTCCACCGCCTTTTTATTGTTGATATAGAGAATGTTCATGGTGCCGTTTCCGATGTCTGCAAGGAGATTGGTTCCCTTGAAATCGCCCAATCTGCTGACAATAGCGGGATAACCTTGAGGGAACAAACTGCATCCGACAAAATGGAGCTTGTACTCCTTACCATTGAAATGGAAAGATACATATTCATTGCGGAGCAGGTAAGTTCGGAAATCTTCACGCTGTTTGCGAACCCAGGTCAGCGGCAGACCGGCAGCCAGATGAACATCTGCTTCACGGATGCCATACGCATTCAGCTCTCTGGCAACTGCCATCAGAGTCAAAAGATAATAGTCCTCATCCATGGCTTTGTCCGGAATAAATTCCTTGTGTCCCTCTCCGATGCGGTAATAGGTGCCGTTGTATTCCAGAATGTTACCGGAGAAAATCGGTTCTGTGTCATAGGCAGTAATGCCGGTAGGGGTGACGGTGTTTGCTGTTTTGATGTTGCCGTAGCCATGATCTACGGCGATAATTTTGATGCTTTTCAGTTCTTTCATTTGCTTAATTCCTCCTCAAAAAATTTGATAGTCATAAAAAATGCCCTCTTTTCAGTAGATTTGCTTTGAAGTGGCACCGGATTTTTGAATTTGGTGCTGTTTTCATTGCAATTTCATTCTACTGGAAAGAGGGCAAAAGCACATTGAGCGTGGATTGAGTGGAAATTGAGCAAAAAAAGAAGCAGCCACACACCGTAGTGCATGACTGCTATACAAAATCATTTTTCCTTTTATTCTTTTGGCAAATAACTTTTGTCTATTGAAAGATTAACACAAGTTGCTACTGCAATATAGATTACTAAAATAATAGCCTCTAATACCAAAGTATTATACGGACGAGGGTAGAATCCTGCCGCAACACTTACGATAAATCTAATCGGGAAATAAAGTCCCAACCAAGCAGAAATTTTGTAAAACTTTCTACGGAAGTTCTTTGTTTTTTCTGTTGCACTGGATACTTTCTTCTGATACGCATATTCAAACCCGCCAATGGCTGCAACAAACGGCAGGAAACTTAGAAATGCAAAAAACACATTTTGAAGAATGAACATTGTCATAAACTGCATCAAAAGTATCATCACTTCAAGTGTCACCAGATAGATCATAATCTGACCGAGATTATCGTTTTGAACTTCTTTTATCTTCGGCAAGTCATTATCACTTTGGTAATCATCGTTCAGTAAGTAATCTGTTGTAACATCAAACAGCTTGCTAAGTTGAAGAATGTTATTTGCATCAGGCATCGCAGCTCCTGATTCCCAACGAGAAATAGCTTGTCTTGATACATCCAGTTTTTCAGCCAAATCCTCCTGAGACATTCCATTGGACTTTCTCAGTCCTACAATTTTATCAGATAGTTTCATATGAAATCCTCCTTTGCTTGGTGACTTCATTGTACTTAAAATCACTATAATTCACCACCACACCGACTTTGCATATCCGCAACAAGAGTTTACATTGTACTATTTTTCAAGAATTTGCGGGTCAAGAAGGAAATCATAGATATTCACGGTCAAAATACCATAGTTATCATAGTACGGCTGTACAATATCTTTTGTAATAACAATCTTCTTGAAAGAATCGTCTATCTTTCTAAACGGTCTGATTTCCTGAGTACGTTTCGCTTCATCAGGTAATGAATAAGCTGACTGGATATAATATCTGGAAGAACCGAGATTGCATACAAAATCAACTTCCAGCTGTTTACGGGTTACCTTTCCTTCTTGGTCTTTTTCCGCAATAATAACAACACCAACGTCCACGCTGTATCCACGCATACGCAGTTCGTTATAAATCACATTTTCCATGGAATGTGTCTGCTCAAACTGACGGAAGTTAATCCTTGCGTTGCGAAGCCCAAGATCAGAGAAATAGTATTTCTTTGGAGTTTCAATATATGCCTTACCCTTGATGTCATATCTCTGTGCTGATTCAATCAGGAAAGAATCCTCAAAACAATCCAGATATTTCTTGATCGTTTTTGAAGTGATTTTAGATTTTTTTACAGTCTTAAAGGTATTCTTTAACTTCTCAGGATTGGTCAGAGAACCAATAGCAGAGGAAAGGATATTCAGCAGGTCTTCCAGTTCTCCAATATTTTTAATCCGGTTACGTTTGAAAATATCTCGAATATAAATTTCGCTAAACAGGTTTTGCAATGCTGCCGCCTTATCGCTGCTACTTTCACGAAGAACGACCAGCGGGATGCCTCCGTAAAGCATATATTCAGACAATCCCATATACTTGTCGCCTTTGAAAACCGACATAAATTCCGAAAAACTCAGTGGATACATATGGACTTCATCTCCACGTCCGGCAAACTCCGTAACAATATCTTTGGACAGGAATTTTGCATTACTTCCGGTTACGAATACATCCATATTATCTTTGCGAAGATAACCATTCAATACAGATTCAAAGCAGTCCATCAGCTGAACTTCATCCAAAAGCAGATAATACATTCCATCCGTGGTAACTTGGGAACGGATATATGCCATAAATTTCTCCGGATCAACTCCACGTTTTTCTTTTTCAATTTTGATAAGGCTTTCTCCAATCAAATACAGGTCATCTGCGGAATCAAACGCAAAACGAATAATATGGTCAGCAGGGACACCGGACTCTAACAAGTGATTATAGAAAATATTATTCAGCAGATAGGACTTTCCACATCTGCGAATACCTGTAATTACCTTAATCAATCCATTGTTCTTTCTTCTAATCAATTTGTCTAAGTAAAAATCTCTGCGAATCTCCATACGATAACCTCCTTAGGAAAGATTTTTGCAACTTAATACAGTTTTCTGTTCTATATTACCATATCGCAACCTTCAAATCAATATGTATAACCGGTTTTAGGAAAGATTTTTGCAACTTAACACAGTTTTCCGTTCTAAAGCCTATTATATGCTTCAATCAGGATATTATCCCTGTATTCTCTCATTGTTTTATTCTGTTTCAACAAAGGAAAAGCAGCCACACACCGTTAAGTACATGGCTGCCCAAGGCAGTTCTTTATTTAATTTGAGGCTACGACAGACTGCGATTTGAAAAATGATGATTTTATAAACTATATACCCACTAATCCCATTGTAACTTAATCTTGCCATCTGCTTTTTCAAATTTAAGTATTAGATCTATAAATGAGTAAATCCTAAATTTTGCACAAAAGAAAGACACCCTCTGCTGAATGATGTATAATTGAAGTGCGACCAACAACCTACTCATTCAAACAAGGGGGTGCCTATTGCAAACATTATACATCATTCCAATAAGATTTACAATTACTTTAAAGTTCTCAACCTCAACTGTTTTTTATCCGATATTTACCTGCAGCATTTTATGGCTATCATTCTTTCTACCTTTTTGCGTGGATACCGTGGCAAAACAACGGATTTCGCCTTGACCAGCCAACATCATAGAACGATTGTGGCTCACTTCCTGAATCAGGGAAAGTGGAATGATTTCCTTTTTCAGGATGCCCTAAGAAACAGCGTTGCATATTTGATCTACCGGGAGGCGACTATTTCCGGTCAGCCTATCTTTTGCATTGTGGATGATACGATTGCTTCCCATACAAAGCTTTCGTCACAGGCTTTGCATCCAATCGAAGCTGCGTATTTTCATCAATCTCATCTGAAAGGCAGACAGGATTATGGGCACCAGATCGTGTCCGTCATGCTTTCTGCAATGGAATCACTCTGAATTATGCCGTTATTCTGTATGATAAAACAAAATCAAAGATCCAGATCATACAGGATATTGCTGCAGAACTTCCTATTGCACCGATAGTTTCCTACTTCCTTTGTGACAGCTGGTATACTTCAGCCAAAGTCATGGATTGCTTTGCTAAAAAAGGATTCTACACCATAGGGGCTTTAAAAACCAACCGAATCCTCTATCCTTGCGGAATCCGTCAGAAAGCCAGTGCATTTGCCCTTCACTTGCGGAAAACAGATCCAAACATCAGCCTTGTGACCGTTGATAAAAGGCAGTTTTACGTATATCGGTATGAAGGGAATCTGAATGATGTTCCCAATACAGTGGTTCTACTGAGCTATCCAACACCATGTTTTGGGATTCCAAAAGCACTGCGGATCTTTGTTTCAACGAATGCAGCATTATCCACGCAGGAAATCCTGAGACTTTATACCCAACGCTGGCAAATTGAACTGTTTTTCCGACAAAGCAAGAAAAAGCTTGGTCTGGATAAATATCAGCTGCGTTCCCAAAAAGGAATCCAGAGATACTGGCTGATGATGTCATTTGTCCATTATATGTGTTGCACTTGCAAAGGAACCTATATTTTTTTACATATAGAATAACCAACTTCTTCCCAAACAGGATCCTTTAGATAATCTATTGCATCCGAAATAATAATAAGCAAATCCATATAGCATTTGGGTGATGATTCCTCTTTTTTATATAAACTCAAAATATACTCAAAATAGCCATCAATAAAGTTGACAGACCATTTCTGCGACTCACTACCTTTCATGAAATAACACCTACCTTTATAAATTTAGTCCAAAAGAAACCAACGATATCAGCCATGAAACTCCAAAATAAAAAACAAATGACATAATTCCAGCTGTATTAAAAAAAACTACTAATCTACTTTTTTCAGAAATAATTTTTTCTAATAATTTCTTTTTACAATAATACAAATGTAAAAGTATATTCTTCTTACTACAGAGCAATAGCAGGATTAAAAGCATTAAAAAGAGTCCTGCATTTAATAACATGGTTAAAACCATATTCATTGAAAAGGAAAACAATTTATTTTCCCACAAGAAAATCCCCAGATTATGAATAACATGAAAAGTAATAGCATACCATAAATTTCCTGTGAGGCAGACCAAAACACCTGAAAAAAAACCAATCAAAAGAAATATTAATAATAACCCCTGACCATGCATTATAGCAAACAGTATAGTTGTTGCTAAAATTGCAAATCCCTCCCCATAAGACTTCAGCTTAGACCATAGAATTCCCCGAAAAATCCATTCCTCTACCAGAGGTCCCAGTATTACACCTGTGAAAATATCTAAACCACTGTGTAAACTTTTATCATTCATCATTACGATGTCTTGAAATACTTTTGCATACAAAAACAAAAAGAATGCACAAAAAACATGGGATAAAAATATTACAAATGCCGTTAATAAACCTTTTTCCAATACGGATAATTCATATTTGTTTTTAGAATAACATGTATCCAGCAAAGACAACCTTCCCCATTTTTTCATTCCCACCCATACGATACCAGCCCAAAATATATAAAAAGCCATATTTTCAGCAAAAATCGGCATTATTCGCATAAGTATTAGCGAACCCAAATACGCAATCAATAAGATCCATCCTATTTTGCCGGCAATTATTTTTAATTCACATTTCCTTTGTTCGTCCATCGTGCATATATTCTCCATATAAAAATGTCCCATAATTATCCTCCTGGTTTTAATTTGCTCCTTGCAACTTTTAAGCAAAAATTATACTATAACTTATTAAAAAACTCTTCACGTTTCTTTAATGTTCGAATAGCAATCCTGATTAGTTGCAGATATTTTGCTTCTAAATTTCTCTTTCCAGTTAAGCGGTTACAGAGCATGTGGCATATTGAAAGCAAAATGTGTTGTTTTGTCTCAGTTAATGTAGGTGCAAAATACAATGCTTTTTTCAGGAATTGTAACTTTTCTTTTCTTTTTAAATAAATTGACAAACTTTCTTTTAATCGCTCATCAATATTTTCTATAGCTCCCTTATCCAGTTGGAAAAGTATCATTATCTTTTCCGATGTGCAAAGGAAAGTCATGACTTTAGCACTTTTATGAAATCTATAGCGTAGTTTTGTGCAATTTTTCAAATTTGCTCATTTATAGTATTAGAAAATATCTACATTTTTCATCGACAGTCAACATACCGGTTTTTATCTCTGGTGTCAAATCTAATATGGTCTCTTTATTTTCATTTTCTACAATAACATGGATACTTCCTTTTGAGACATCGCCATCCAACTTAAAAGTATATTAACGACTTTCGTTAAATTTTATTACCTTTTTTACATATCCGCTACAAGATGAAAAAGAAACTTCGCATTTATTTTTCCCTCTGAGTGAAACAACAAATAATAAGGCTCGTTTTGCGTTCAAAATCATATATCCGTTGACCCATAAAAAATAAAACAAAACCAACATTGAAATAAATACAATCGCTAATTTCATGAATTCACTCATGCCAACACCTCACAAAATTCAATTTTTCGCATCCAACCACTGTCTACCTAATTGCACCCCAGCCTGAGTATAAGTTTCTAATATGTCCTGCTTCTTTTCTTCAATCAGTTCCGGTTCAGCATCAAACAGCACCTCATAGATAGCCAGAGCGTTCTTAAAGTGTGTGGTAGCTTGCAGCACATCGCCGATTGACAGACAGATATTGCCCATAGCTTCTTGTACAACGGCATAATCACCGGACACATCAGAGTTAGATTCTTTGATGACACGAGACAGCCTTTGTAATGCAGATAACCCGAGGTACGGCTCACCCATATCCGTCAGCAGTACCGCATAATTGGTGATTTGCGGAATACTGTCATGATAAGGCGCCAAGCCGTATTGCTCAAGCAAGTGAATACCCGTTTCCATATGCTGCTTTGCCAGTTCCAACTTACTGGTCTGCTTATACAGACCGCCAAGGTTTGCATGGAGATTCGCTGCAAGAAGGGCGTTCTCTGCGGTCACTTCGGAGATCAGCGTCACAGCTTCTTTTTCCAGCTTGATTGCCTTTTCCGGTTTCTTCTCATTAGCGGCACGGAAGTCCAGAAGCAAAGCACGGTCAGAAACAGAACCAATGGTATTGTCTTTCAGCATAGAAGCCAGTTCTGTCAAAATCAATTCCATTCCAGATTCATAGCCATACTTCTGCATATACGGAAAGGAATCTTCCAAAAACCGGAGATAGGATGCAGTATCGTCTTTTTCAATCGAAGTCACGATATTATTGACCGTCTGGAACAACTGTTTGTAATAGGAAACTTCTTCGCCATGCCGTAGACAAAGTTCCTGCAAGCTGTTGAGCAGGGTGTGGCAGTTCCGGACAGAAGGCTTGGTTTCTGTAATTGCTACTTCCTGAATCATCGGATGCAAGGCAATCGAATGACAGGACTTTGTCTGTATGAATCCTTTTTCCACCAGATCGTTGATGGTATTCATATTCCGAAGCATCAACCAGCCTGCAAACACACGGGAACTGATACCGGTTGTCGGTACAAACGCCATGCTCCGCATAATATCCTGTTCATCACCGGCAAGCTGATACAAGGAAAACAATGTATGGATATGGTCATAGTAAGTTGCCTTGCGGCTCTGACCGTCCTTGGTGATGCCGATTTTATCATCAGCATCCAAGGATGTTTTTTCTTCTTTCAGCTTTTCCAGCAAATCCATCGGCTCCAGAATACCCGTTTCAAGCAGTCGAGCTGCCAGTTCTACCGCCAACGTGTGACTGTGAACCGTATCAATGATTTGTTCCAATGCACTCTGGTATTTTTCTGCGTCCGAGAAAAAGCAACCGGCAATGGATAATAACGCCTGCTTGCCTGCAATTTCGGTTACTTCCATGGAATCGTAGTTATCAAATCTGCTGCGGGTCGTGAACAACATACGGCAGCGATATTTCATCACAACAGAAAGAGTGCTGTCCTGAGAAGCCGTAGTATTAAAATTATCTACAATAAACAGCGTATCTTCTTTCAATGTACGCAGGAAGCGATTGTGTTTGCGGAAGCGTTCCTGCTCGCTGTCATCCGGAAGGTCATCAGCAAAATCCATATCCGCTATATCCTGCATCAGATTACCGGTATAGGTCAGATACAGAACATTGGTGTATTCCTTGCGGTGCTGCTTTGCATAGGCTTTTGCCAGTTCGCTCTTACCGATACCGGCGATGCCATGAAGAAATACCTTTCCATGCTCCAATAACAATTCGTGAAGCATTTCCAGTTCTTTTTCACGTCCGCAGAAATGTCGGCAAGGCTTTGGTGCTCCTTCATCAGCAATGAAATCACTGAGAATTGGAGAAAGCTTTCCGTCAGCAAGGAGATTCTTTACCTTTGGGTCACGCTTGATAAACTCACGCTCCATGCCGAAGCAAAGAACATCCGCTATAAACGATGCTTCATCCTCTCGGCTATCACAAGGATAGTGCCGGGAGCATTCTTTTTTTACTCGTTCCGAAATGGTATCATCCTGCATTAGCAGTCGGTATACTTCCTGTGCAGCCATAGAACTATCATACATTGAAAGCAGTACATTGTTTTCCAAATCTGCTGCCAGTTTTTCACGATTGCCATCTCTGGAATAAAACTGCGTTATTTTCGGACTGATTTTTGCCTGCCCGGTGAACCAGCGGCAGACCAATGCCATATCAAATGTAATCGTTTCCTTTGTTTGGGTAAACAAGGAGCTAAAAACATCTTCTAACAATGCAGTTTGGTTTGTATCGTAATCGTCGCTGATAAAGCGTCGAACAATGGTCATGACTGAACTGAAATCACATCTTTCCATAAACAGCCCTCCCTTCGAAAAGTAGTCAATTTATGGTCAATTGGCACTCAATGTGCCTTTGACAGTTTCTTGATAGAATGATATCACGAAAGAAGTTCCGAATATCTTACCTTTTATTATAGCATCAATTCCTATTTTTTGAAGTAGCAAAGCGGCTGCAGTAATGTGGTTATAGCGGACAACTTCTCTCTCATAAACTGAAATACCGAGGGAGGTGCGTGGTATCGCAAGAAAGAGTGCTCCAATCAATGTAATTGTCCATTATCCTAAAACAGAACAGGGGAAACGTGAATTGGCAGAGCGAGTAGCCGGTGTCCACGCAGATATGGTCAATCAGTATATCAAAAAATTAAATTGTCCATCCGATCAAAAGGCGGAGTTGCTGGGTGCGGTTATCGCATCCGCAAAAAAGGAAGCAGGTGAGCAAACCGATTAAGGCCCCCTCACCTGCTTTTCTTATGCTTTTATTTTCCCTTTGAAATACTTGTTCCAGGAATTGATGTTCATTCGCTTTTGATGATCTTCCCATGCTCGAAGCAGATTAGGTGAAATTCCCATCAGCCGAGCAAACGGTTTCTTTTTTAGTCCCAAACTTTCACGATATTCTCGTATCATCTTTCCTTGTCCTTTATATAAGAAGCGATTGTAATCATCCAGCAGGTCATCCACCGGTACTCCATATAGCTCTGCCAACTTGTCCACAATCTCCTTTGGATAGTAGTCAACATATCCGACTTCAAAATCTATGTAATGTCCACGGCTGATACCGATCAGCTCTGCAACTTCCTTTTGCATCAGGCCCATGTGATGACGGCACCAACGGAGCCTGTCCGGTACATTGGGAATATCTTCGTAGTTCTGATACTGCTGATTGAACAGCTGTGCTTCCAAGATCTTGCGAGGGGCGATCGGTCGGAAACTATGGATATACATAGGTGCATACCTTACGCAGCCGTCCAAAGCAGAGCAAAGGATATACATATTCTCGGATACCTGTGCCAAAATACGCCATCTCGGTTCTTTTCGGCTCTGGGGATACTGGTTTGGAACCATAAACGCATCCGTGAGAGGATAGCATTCTCCACACATTTCGCCGCATATGTGGCAAGCCGCGATCCTTTCTCCACATTGAAGGTATTTACAGCCTTTATGAGTCCTATGGTCCCCACCGACAGAAGATCATCCATATCGTATCCGGTCTGCTGGTACTTCTTTATGACATGGGCAACAAGACGGAGATTCCGGTTGATCAGCACTTCTCTCGCTTCCAGGTCGCCCTCTTTGTAACGCTTCAGGTACTCCCGCTCTTCCTGTATGCTCAGTGGTTTCGGAAATGTCTTCAAAGAAAGCCGCCTTAAGCTTCATTACCTTATTTTATGCGGGCGGATCTGTTCAGGTGCTTTTACAATTTCGATTGTTTTTCCTTTACATCAAGATCTGGATCTGCGGTCTTTCTTGCCTGTATCTCATCGTATCCGCGCCGGATGCTCACCTTTTTTGTTAATATTTCGTATCGTTACTTCTATTTTTTGCAAAAATCTTGCATATTTTTGCTGGCAGGAGTATAATAAATTGATTTTATAAAATTTTTATAATTTTAATTTTTGTATAACAATTAGATTGGAAAATGGAATGCAGTACACAAGAGAATCCGCAATAGAGCGGCTGTTAAAGAATTACGAACCTTATTATGATATTCACAGGATGATCAATGGCGACCAATCCCTGATCACAGCCCGCTGTGATTTTTTTGAGCATTCCGGACAGTATGTCATCTCAAAAAAGGCGGAATTGTGGTCCGCGGACAATGAGGAATTCCTGTATCTCGTGAATGTTCCGCATCTGACGCTGGATCTTTTTGAAAGCTTAAAGAATGAGATCCACGAGGATGGCATGGGCCGGATCCATGTTGGACCAGGCCATATGGCTTCCTATATTACGGCAGTCTTTATCTGCGATACCTGTGATGAGGACGCAAGGAAAGCCTTAAAAAAATGCCGTATTTACAAAAGTTTTCATTTTTCCCTGCATGGCTGGATGAATTTTCATGCGGCGTTGGTGGAGGTGGATGACGGGAAGGTCACTTCAAACGCAAGCGGTCACCATGTTGCGAAAATTTTGAAAAAGATATTATATGATACCAGGGGGAAAAGGTCTTAAATCCGATGCAGGCTTGCCTGCAAGAGGTTTTTTGACCTTGGACCCCGCCAAAAACATGAATAAGCAGCCATTTTTCGCAGAAAAATGAGCGGATTATGAATGTTTTTGAGTATTGTGAGAGCACAAAGTGCGGAACAATACGGTATCAAAGGGGCCAAAAACTTTTGACCCCAACATTATTATATTTTAAAAGAAAGGGAGATAGCAACAATGAATTCATTAGTACTTCTCATCGTCTGTGTTGCCATTCTTGGCATCGGCTATGTCTGCTATGGCGGCTGGCTGTGCAAGCAGTGGGGCGTAGGCGAAAGCAAAACAGAGACACCGGCTCATACAATGGCAGACGGTGTTGACTATGTACCGGCAAAAGCTCCGGTTCTTATGGGACACCATTTCTCATCCATCGCAGGCGCAGGCCCGATCACCGGACCGATCGGTGCAGCTATGTTCGGATGGCTTCCGGTGACCTTATGGATCCTCATCGGAGGTATTTTCTTCGGCGGTGTCCATGACTTCGGCGCACTGTTCGCATCTGTCCGCAGCAAAGGACAGTCCATCGGAGAGATCATCTCCGCAAACATGAGCAAACGTGCAAAGCAGCTCTTCATCATCTTCTCTTACCTGACCCTGATCTTAGTCGTAGCTGCATTCGCTTCGATCGTTGCTTCCACATTCGGCGCAGTTTACGATGAAAGCGGCGCTCTTGATATGGCGAAATCTGCGACTCCGGCAACTGTAGCAATGATCTCGATCCTGTTCATCCTGATCGCGATCGTGTTCGGTTTCTGTGTATACCGCCGCAACATGCCGATGGGCATCGCTTCCGTATTCGGCGTTCTTGCGATCGTTCTGATCATGGCGATCGGAATGAACTTTCATCCGATCTACCTTTCCACAAAGACATGGATGTGGATCGTTGGTCTCTACATCGCCATCGCTTCTGTAACACCGGTATGGATCCTTCTCCAGCCGCGTGACTACTTAAGCTCCTTCCTTCTCTACGCGATGTTGGCAGTCGCAGCGTTCGGTGTCATCGTCGCTCATCCGACCTTCGACTCCACCTTCCCGGCTGTGACAAGCTTTGCAGTTGACAATGGAAATGGTACCCAGTACATGTTCCCGGTGCTGTTCACGACCGTTGCCTGCGGTGCGATCTCCGGTTTCCACTCTCTGGTATCTTCCGGTACCACATCCAAGCAGCTCGACAAAGAGACTGACGCGAAACCGATCGCTTACGGCGGAATGCTCTTAGAGTGTGTTCTCGCAGTTTTAACTCTCTGCGCCATCGGTTACGCTTACAAGTGGAACGCGGTTCATCCGGACCAGGCGTTAAAGGGCGCGACAGCGATCTTCGGCGGCGGTATCGCTCACATGATCGACGATATCATCCCGGGAAGCTACAGCATTTTAAACTCCTTACTGGTACTTACATATTCCGCATTCTGCCTGACTTCTCTTGATACCGCAACCCGTCTTGCGCGTTTCATGTTCCAGGAGTTCTGGCTTGAGCCGGGTGAAACTGCTGCTGACATCAAAGAGGGCTGGAAAAAGGTTATGGTAAATCCGTACTTCGCTACGATCCTCACAGTTGTCCTTGGCATCCTTCTCGGTATGAACGGATACGGAAAGATCTGGGGGCTCTTCGGAGCTGCAAACCAGCTTCTTGCAGGTATCGGCCTCTTAGCCGTTGCCACATGGCTCGGAAACATGGGCAAAAACAACAAGATGTTCCTGATCCCGATGGCATTCATGATCGTCGTTACGATCACATCCCTTGCACTCACAGTTAAGAACCAGATCGGCATGATCGCTGCAGGCGGCGCTGACTGGGGTCCGTGGGCACAGACGATCCTCGGAATCCTTCTGATCTTCCTTGCGATCATCCTTGTTATTGAGGGTGTACAGACACTGTCCAGACAGAAGGCGGCCAAGGCTTAAGTGCCGGGTAAATGATCAGATATTTTAAGAATTGAAAAAGACACGTCATACAGGTTTTAAGTGAAATCTGTATGGCGTGTCTTTTGGTTTACCGGATCTTTTAATCCCGATTTTTCTGTTGTCTGGCAACCGTCCGCCTTTCCATGCGCGGCTTTACAGTGGAATTTTTCTGCCACTTTCCAACCTGCCTGTGGACTGGCAACTCTACAAATAGTTATTTTACCAAAGTTCATACTCCTCAACTGCTTTTGTGAGCTCTTCCCTAAAATCCGGATGAGCGATCTTTATTAATTCTTTTGCACGCTCTTCTACCGTAAGTCCCCTAAGCCATGCGATTCCATATTCGGTAACAACATAGTCCACATCATTTCTGGATGTTGTTACAACTGCTCCTTCATGAAGGAACGGAACAATTTTTGATTTTAATACTTTATTACCGTTCTCGTCCTTTGCATAATATGTGGAATGCATTGCCAGAATTGACTTTCCTCCCGGTGACATCTGTGCGCCCTGAACCGTCTCAGACTGTCCGCCTGTTCCGGACCACTGATGATATCCAACGGTCTCGGAAGCCGCCTGCCCCATAAGGTCCATCTCCAGTGTCGTGTTGATTGATACAAATTTATTGTTCTTTCCGATCGTATATGGATCGTTCGAAAACGTGCTTGACTTAAACAATACGCTCGGATTATCATCAAGGAAATCATATAGTCTCTGGGATCCCATCGTAAAAGAACATACTGAATAACCGTTGTAAAATCCTTTCTGTGAATTATCAACTGCCCCACACTCGATCAAGTCGACCATAGTCTCCGTGAACATTTCTGTATGAATTCCAAGATGCTTTTTTGTTTTCAGTTCATTTGCAACTGCGTTCGGAATGTTTCCGATTCCAAGCTGGATCGTTGAACCATCTTCCACCAGCGATGCTACATTCTTTCCAATCTTCTCGTCCACATCCGTATACGGAACGACCACCGCAGTCGGAATCGGTCTGTCACTTTCAACAAGGACATCTGCCTCTGAAACGTGAACCAGTGTATCCCCAAATGTCCTCGGATAATTTTTATTTACCTCAAGAATCACATATGCCCCTGCGTTAATCAAATCACGCTCATAAATCGCGCTGATGGAAAGTGTCATATATCCACAGTCATCCATCGGAGAAACTGTCGCCATGACCACCGGTCTTCTTCCCTCAAAGCGTACCCGATCCAAAGTCTTTTTTAAGACGGTTGTGGAACACTGCGGAACTGCGCTGACAAGCTTATTCGGTCTTTCTTTTCTCAATGCGGCGCTGAAAAACCATCCATGATGGGACATGATCTTCTTCATTTCCGGATCATGCAGCGCCGGATAATCCATCGGAAGACAAGTGTTTAATATAATATCCCGAACTCCTGTATCTTTTAAATGCTGCAATTCCTGTAAAATTCCTACAGGCTCCGCTGCTGCCTGGGCTGTAAAGATCCAATCACGATTCCGAATCATTTCTATCGCGCCTGCCGCTGTTTTCTTTTTCTGATTATATAAATCTATGTATTTGCTCATATATTTCCTCCATGCTGATATTTATTTAACCGTTAAAACCACATCGGAAATGTTCCGATTGAATTCATGATAAGGATCAGGATAAAGCTTACCACTCCCGCAATGGTCGATGGAATACATACAGCTTTTACAGTATCTCCAACCGTCAGTCCAGACGCGTCCTTCATATACCAGAAGGTTACATCTGTCGGAATAAGAAGGACAAGCTGTCCAATTCCGCAGATAAGACCAAATGCCATTAAAGAAGCTCCGCTGTCAACGAATGTTGACATGAACAGTGAGATTGCTGTGGATCCAGCAACTGTTCCAGCTCCGGTTCCCGCATGAAGGGCTACAAGAAGGATCAGGGCAAGCCACAACAAGTTGATACTCGTATTAGAAAGCATTCCCACGATATATTCACCAACACCTGCTGCCTGAAGAACTCCTGCATAAACGTTTGCGAAACCAAGCATGGTAAGTACAGTTCCGGATTCCTTGATTCCGTCCGCAAAGATCACAGTTGAAGCTCTCGGAAGATAATTTCGAAGTGTCCACATAGAAATCATAGTGATGATAAACATGGATATTCCGGTATTACCGATAAAGGAAAGAAATCCTCTCATAAAGCTGCCATCCGGCGTAAAATACGGTGCGAAAGAACCAATTGTGATCGTTGC
The DNA here is from genome assembly GCF_018785465.1 of Clostridium sp. MCC328. Lineage (NCBI taxonomy): Bacteria > Bacillati > Bacillota > Clostridia > Eubacteriales > Clostridiaceae > Clostridium > Clostridium sp. MCC328. Next base: position 14,628 of record NZ_WQPW01000096.1, on the reverse strand, counting down.
GATCGGAATAAGAATAAGGGCAAGAACTAATAATGCAGATGGTTTTGTCGGATCTGCGCTTAAATCAATTGCCTCAGCATCGATCTCATCTACGTGTCCTTTTTTCTTGAGATGGTTTGAAAATAAATAAGCAAAGATCGTGCTGACGATCGCGCCAGGTATCGTGATCAAAATTCCATAGATCATATACCAGCCGATATCGATGCCAAGAAGTCCTGCGAAAAGTACCGGACCGGATGTCGGTACGACCGCGCATGCTGTAAGCAGAGACGGAACGACAAATGCTGTGAGGTATGCCGGAACCGGTCTTCCTGTCAGTTTTGACATTGGTCGAAACATTGGAATCACAATTGCGCAGGATGCCAGAAGTCCTACCGGAATGGAAAGGATATATCCGACAATTGCCATCGCGATCAGATCATATTTGTTTCCCACAATGCGTACCATGAATTTTGCAAATTCTGTTACACCGCCTGACTCATTTAAATACTGGCTGAATGTAAACGCAAAAACCATCAAGATACCCGTACTGACTAAAATACTTCCGAATGAGCTATTAAACGTTCCGGCAATTGAACCGAAATCAACTCTTCCAATAATGGCTGCCACGATCGCGCCGATAAAAAGACAGAGTGACGGATTCAACTTTTTCGACAGGATCAGGACAATGATCACTGCCAGCGAAATCACGAACGTCCAAAGTAAATACATATCATTCATACATTTTCCTCCTTCGTGTCTTTATGTATTTATTTGCTAAATTCAATATATCATTCTTTGTTTTTTTAGTAAAATTGACAAAATTCATCAACTTTATTCCTAAAATTCATGAGCTCATTCTTGTAAGATTCCCCTCCCAAAAATTTTCCTCTCCGACTCTTTCCTACAGCTATTATCCGGATTTATGGCAACAAAAAAGATCTCCACGCACGGTTCTGATTCGTACGTGAAAATCTTCCTAATAGTTCTGTCATTCTATAAAATTTTTTACAACATTATTCCGGCACATTTCCCAGAAATTCTGCATTGCTGATGTCACCGGTCTGTCTTTTCTCCGAATCACCGACATGCCCCAGCCGAAATCCGGGTCACTCAGATGGATCTGTTTTACTCTGGAATTATTGAATTTTTCAATCAGCGGTCTCGGCAGAATACTGATTCCCTGATTATTTGCTACCATTTCGAAGATAAACTCCCATTGATTGCTTTCAAAGGCAAATACTGGTTCACAGTTTATTTCCCTGAATTTACTCATCACAAAATCATAGTATTTATATTCTTTTCCAACCATAAGAATCGGCTCTCGAATAATTTCAGACGCAGAGACACTCTTTCTGTCCGCAAACGGATGGTCATTTGACACAAGAAGAACCGCCTCTGACTGTACAACCGGCTCTTTTTCAATTCTCTGATCTTCAAACGGCTCAATGACAACACTCATATCAAGTACCCCATCCAGCACCATCTTAATTCCTTCTTCAGTGTTTACTTCTTTTACAAGCAAGCTGCTTGATGGATATTGCCTTTTATATTTATAGATCATAGAGGAAAAGTACATTGCACCGGACGTCGGAGTGATTCCTATGCTGAATTCATCCTTATTCTTTTCAAGTTCACAGAGAAGCTGCTTTGTTTTTTTATCGAAAAAATCCAGTATTTCTGAAGCATAGACAAACACTGTCTCTCCATCTCTTGTGAGCTGAAAGTCTTTAGCTCCCCGATCGATCAAAACGGTACCAAGTTCACTCTCCAAAGACTGAATTGCCTTGCTCAATGCTGACTGTGTCACAAAAAGTTTATTGGCTGCCTTCGTAAAACTCTTTAGCTTTACCGTTTCAGCAAAATATTCCAATTGTCGGTTATTCATAGCAACCCCCCTTTTCCTACCCCAATATGCTTATTGTACCACTCCCTTTCCCTTTCATGCAATGAAAAAAGACACCATACTAGTGTCTTTTTTCATCTTCCTATTCATTCCGGATCGCCGCCAACGGACTTAATTTCATCGCCCGCAGTGCCGGGAAAAGTCCGGCCAGCATGCCGATGAGGACCGCAAAGACCACAGCGGATCCGGAAAGCCACAGCGGGATCCTTGAGATCGCTCCGGAGCCGCCGGTCATACCGGAGAGACTGGCTCCCAGAAACTTATTGATGGCCGCAGAGACGCTGTAGCTTAAGCCAAGTCCCAGAACGCCTCCCATAAATCCGATAAATCCCGCCTCCATCAAAAACATCGTCCGGATATCTCCAAGCGCACATCCCAAAACCTTCAGCACACCGATCTCCTTCGTTCTCTCATAGATGGACATCATCATCGTGTTTGCAATTCCGATGGCCGCCACAAACAGCGATACAGCACCGATGCCTCCGAGGACCGCCTGGATCATATCCGTCTGCTGCTGGGCCTGTTCGAGCCACTGCATGCTACTGTAGGCCTCGTAGCCCATATCTGTGATCGCTTTCTGGACCTCCGTCACATGCTCCATATCGTCCACATTCACGTAAATCATATTGTAGACAAAATAATTGTAGGGTTTTCCCTTTTTATTTGTCGGCTGTCCGGGGATCGGGTTCTTCCGGTAGATCTTTTTCAGCTGGGTCTTTAACAGATCGATATCCGTGTAGATCTGGTATCCATACTCAGAAAATCCGTTCTCGCCGCCATCCACCAGAGCGCAGGCCGGGAAAAGATACTTTTTCTGGCTGCTTTCATCCCCGTTTCCCACATTCTGGAGCATGGTAAAAAACGGCTTGTGTATAAGATCCACTTTTGAAAGATCCTCGCCGTCCCAGCTTCCCTTTCCGGTCTTGCTGTTATAAAAGTTGTCGGAAACCATATTTCCGACGATAAACTCCAGCGTCGCCGCATTCTTGTCCGGAAGTTTTCCCTCCGCCAGCGGAATCTGTTCCAGCTCCTCTCTGGGCATTCCCACAATGTTCGAATATCCCTGATAAACTCCCTGCTTCAGATTCACATCTGTCTCCAGAATCGGGGACACACTCTTCACATGTGGGATCTTCGCAAGCTTCGTCACCGTGGCGTCCACGAGGTAATCGTCCTCGGACTGGTTCCCGTATCCGGAACTGATCTGGATCCTTGTGAGACTTCCGAAGGAAGCATAGGATTCCACGGTATTTTCCTTCAATCCGATTCCCAGAGAGACCATGACTATGATGGAGGCCGTGCCGATGACAACACCCAGAACGGTAAGTCCCGTCCTGAGTTTCCGTCTGCGCAGGTTATTGATGCTCATGATGAGCAGATCAAAGAATCTCATCGTCCATTCCCGCTTTCTTCTTTTTGCGTCTGATGACCACAAGGATCACAGCTGCAAGGACCACTCCCACGATTCCCACCGGAATCGCGAGATGTTTCAGTTTATCCGTCGTGGACGGTTCCGGCTGTATATCGTCACTGCTCCAGGTATCATCAACATTGCTTTCATCCATGCTCTGATCCTCATTTACCATAAGCTGGATCTCTTTCTCGACCGTGGAGACTTTTCCGTTCTCATCCTCATATGTAATGGAGAGTTTTACCTTTCCATCATCCGCGGTCGGCGCGATTCCGTTGATCATCGTATCCACGTTTCCGCTTTTTCCGGGTTCGATATTTCCCACATAGCACTCATTTTTCTGGATAGAATCAGCCTCAAAGACCGCGTTCACGTTATAGAGCATGACTTTTCCGGTGTTGTTGATGGAGAACATCACGTTTGACTCCTCGCCGACGGAAATAGCATCCGGCATGACCTCGATGGTACCGGTATTTAACCGTGCCTCCTGCTTTAATCCAACCGCGATCTTTACGGCTTCCTTCGCGTTCTTAAATTCCGGGCTGTCATACTGCTCATTGATCGTGATCGTGTAGGAACGCTGTTCCGCTGTGGGACTTGAGGAAAATTTTATCGTCAGCGTGTCGGATGCTCCCGGTGCCAGAGAATTGACAACCACGGAGTTTGAACCGTTCACCGTCGTAAATACCGGACTATCGCTCACTGTTTCCGACTCGAAGGTAAACAGGATATTGCTTGCTACGATACTGTTGGAAGCGTTTTTCATGCGCACCTTCAGCGTAAAATCCTGTCCGGCATAGATCTCCGCAGGATCCGTCTCAAAGCTGTCGACGATGATACGCGCCTTTGTTCTTTCGTTCTCGCCTGCTTCAGAATCCAGAGAATCATCCTCGTCTTTTCCATAGACCCGCACATAAAAGGTATCCTCAATGGGAGCAGCAAAGTTTCCATTCTCGTTTTCCCGGTAACGGATCTTAAACTTGATCGGGTAATAGCCTGATTTCGCCTTTTCCCGCACCGCCATGCTGAACGGAACCGCCACCGTCTGATCCGGGTTCATATTTCCCATCTGCCGGTCATAATTTCCGTCATTGATCTCAAACGGAAACTTCGTGATATCCTCAGAGAGCTCCATATCGACACGCACATCGTAGGCGGTCTTATAGCCGGTATTTCTCACGTTTACATCGAAATTCATGACCTCGGAATAGTTCGCGGACGGGGTGGGCTGATTCTCGCCGAGGGCGAATGCTACCGGCTCGGAGCTGTCCTCATCTGTCTCGCTGGTTCCCGTTGTCTTCTTTGTCTCGATCCACGCCATGATGGTCTTTGCGTACTCGGAGGACATTCCGTCCTCGCCCTGAGCGCGCTTTGAGATATAGATCAGAATCGGATAATAACCCTCTTCCAGACCTTTTTTTACATTGACATTCAGGTTGACGGTCTTTTTCGCTTTTTTGTTTACATGACCGACCTTATAATGGCGGTTTAAGGAATCCGTCACCTCAAAGGGATAGATCGTCTTCATGGACTGGACGATGCTGCTCTCCTCGCTGTCACGGTCCTCCGTCTTTGTGATCTCATCGGAATAATGGTTCCGGAAATCATCCTCGGAGGCGATCCAGATTTCTGTCTCGATCCAGTCTTTGTCCTCCATGTTCATGAGTGTCACGGAGACGGTTCCGTTTTTTCCGATATATAAAGTCGGCGTTTTTCCGATCACAAGGCGGACGGTATCATTGTCGTCATCCATCCGATATACCTGTGGGATCGTCTCCGCCGCTTCTGTTGTCTCCTTCGCCGCGAATGCAGTTGCCGGGACTGCGCCCATCAGCATACACGCGGCAAGGAATGTTGCCATCCAGCGTAATCCTTTTATTTTCATACTGTTCCTCTCCTCCTGGCTGTTCTATTTTAGTCGTTTGTGTTAGTTTTTTATATTTTTGCGTTTATTCCAAAATTTTGTCGATTGTTATTCTGACTTTCCCTCTATCCGGTGTTCTTCTGCTTCCATAACTGTCTCTATTTGCTCTTCTGCTGCCGGATTCTTAGATTTCCCCTCCGCCTGCGCCTCTGCCGCCGCCTGCATGGATTCCTCTAACTGCACAAGATCCACCTCGTGGTGGTTCTCCTCGATACTCACGATCTTTCCATCGATGATCTTAAAGATCCGGTCCGCGTAGGTCGCCAGATTGTTGTCGTGGGTAACCATCACAAGCGTCTGTTTCTGTTCTCTTACGACCTTCTGCATGAGTTTTAAGACTTCCATCGTTGTCTTCGAATCCAGGTTTCCCGTGGGCTCGTCCGCGAAGATGATCTGCGGGTTCATCGCCAGGGCTCTCGCGATTCCGACTCGCTGCTGCTGTCCGCCGGACATCTGATTTGGCATATGGGTCATAAATTTTTCAAGTCCCACAAGCTTTAAATACTGTTTCGCCCGCTTGATCCTCGCTGCCCTCGGCATTCCCCGGAATGATAACGGCAGCGCCACATTTTCCACCGCATCCATCGTCCCGATCAGGTTGTAGGACTGGAAGATAAACCCGACCCGCTCTCTTCGGAAGGTCACAAGCTGTTTTTCATTCAACTTTTCTATATGTTTTCCGGCGATCACGATCTCACCCTTTGTCGGATGCTCCAGACCTGCCAGCATGTTTAAAAGCGTCGATTTACCGGAACCGGACGGTCCGGTGATCGCACAGAATTCGCCCCGGTGGATCTCAAAACTCACACCGTTTAACGCGTAAACCTTCTCCTCGCCCATGCGGTAAACCTTATACAGATCCTTTACCTGTATCACCGCATCTTCCTTCTGCTGCATCCGTCCGCCCCCTTCTTCTTAAATTTTTACAGCGTTTTTTCGCCGATTCTTTTTATATTTCAAGTATATCGTTCCCATCGTGTTCTGACTATATAAAATTACTTAATTATTCTTACAATTTCTTACGTTCTTCCAAATCCGCAGAACCCACGGTCAATTCTCTCCGCAGTCATAGAAAAAAGGGAATCTCTCCGGTTTTACTGAAACCGTAGAAATTCCCTTTGCGCCTTCCCTATTCCATTTTTTCCTTCTTCCCGGAAAGTCTCCTCTTAAATTCTTTCAGGTACTCTTCCAACGACACATACTGTCCATTATTTACCCGATATGATGGATTCCACATCCGCACGACCCGGACCTCTGCCTCGTCCTTCTTTGCTTCCTTCACCGGTCGGTAGTCCCTGTCCGCAAAGAATACATCTCCCCGGACCAGATCCTTCCATTTCATATAGATCTCACGGTTCTTTTTCTGCTTTTTATTCTGGAAAACTTCCATAACGATCAGGCGGAAGAGATCCTCGCCGCAGCAGACCACGGTCTTTGGATTTAAGAGACGGATCTGCTTCTTGATAAACTCGATATAATACTGGCCGTAGTCCATGCTGACTTCGTCGGCCGCGCCTTTTCCACCGCGCTTATTGATATAGAGGACTGCTGCCTTTTCCCTGAGCTTCTTTCCTGAAAGCTTACACTCCTCGCCGGGATGTTTTTCCTCCCAAAGGATCTTCTGCATGCTTGTGAGATAATCCAGATATTCCACCCGGCCGGAGGGACTTTTTCCGGATAGGAAATCCGCGCGGATGTCCGATGCCACCGGCATTGTCTCACCCTTCTGGATCATCTTTCTCATATTTGTCTCTTTTAATATGTAAAGCGTCCCGTCATAATGTTCCGGATCCGCGATTCCGTCGACATGAAAATTTCTCTGATCCAGCTCCGGATAGCAGGTGTTCCCAAAGGGATCTTCCTCCATCTGCTGCATCAGCTCCCACAACACAAAAAGTTCCTCTATAGAGCGGCATTTCGCGACCTGCCCTTCCAGAACGATCTGTTCCATCGTCTTTCTCATAGTTCCTCCACCGCACGTTTCCCGCAGTTTTTAATTTACGTTTCCGACTTTCTCCAATGTCCTTTTTCCACGGGATTTCACAAATTTCATCTGGCTGTTCTTCCTGCCCTGCAGAATTTGTCCACTTATTTTTCTTTTGTTTCTCTGCGTTCACTGTTTCATATTTTAACACAATTTTCTTAAAAAAAATAGTGGAAATTCTGTTTCAGATTCGCTATAATAGTGAAAATGCCTAAGTGCGGTCACATACGATGCGGACCGCCGTGGGGCCTGAAAGGAGATTATAAACATCATGAGACACATGTTAAATCCTCTTGACTTTTCTCTTGAGGAGACGGAAAGTCTTTTAGAACTTGCCGCCGACATTGAGAAAGACCGTTTCCGATACGCACATGTATGCGACGGAAAGAAATTAGCTACTCTCTTCTATGAGCCAAGCACAAGAACCCGTTTAAGCTTTGAAGCTGCCATGTTAAATCTTGGAGGTTCCGTTCTCGGATTTTCCTCCGCTGATTCCAGTTCCGCTTCCAAGGGCGAAAGTGTTTCCGATACAATCCGTGTTATTTCCTGTTACGCAGATATCTGCGCGATGAGACATCCAAAGGAAGGCGCCGCTTATGTAGCCTCCACCAAATCTTCGATTCCTGTTATTAACGCCGGAGACGGCGGTCACCAGCATCCCACACAGACCTTAACCGATTTATATACGATCCGTTCTTTAAAGGGCAGACTCTCCAATATGACGGTCGGACTCTGCGGAGATCTGAAATTTGGCCGTACCGTTCACTCCCTGATCAACGCGCTGTCCCGCTACGAGGGAATCCGTTTTATCCTGATCTCCCCGCCGGAATTAAAGGTACCGGATTATATCAAAGAGAGTGTCCTTGATGCCAAAAATATCGAGTACCGTGAGACGACCAGTCTTGATGACGCGATGGAAGAACTGGATATCCTCTACATGACAAGAGTCCAGAAGGAGCGTTTCTTCAATGAAGAAGACTACATCCGCATGAAGGACTGCTACATTCTTGATAAGGATAAGATGAAGCTTGCGAAACCGGATATGTATGTGCTTCACCCGCTCCCGCGTGTCAACGAGATCTCTGTTGAGGTGGACGATGACCCGCGTGCCGCATACTTTAAACAGGTCCAGAACGGCGTATATGTCCGTATGGCTCTCATTATGACATTACTGGAGGTAGAAAAACCATGTTAAATATCAGCGGAATCCGGGAAGGTGTTGTCCTTGACCATATCCAGGCGGGCAAGAGCATGGATATCTATCGCTATCTGCGCCTCGGCGAGTTAGACTGCACAGTCGCGATCATCAAGAACGCAAAGAGCAACAAGATGGGAAGAAAAGACATCATCAAGATCGAGGGACCGTTAGACTCCATCGACCTTGATATCCTCGGCTATATCGACCACAACATCACCGTCAACATCATCCGCGACGACAAGATCGCCGAGAAGCGCACCCTGCATCTCCCGAAGATCTTAAAGAACGTGATCCACTGCAAGAACCCGCGCTGCATCACCTCCATCGAGCAGGAGTTGCCGCATATTTTCTATCTCGATGATAAGGATCATGAGGTATATCGCTGCAGATATTGTGATGAGAAGCACAGTTAATTCCGCTTCCGCAGGTTGCGAAGTGCTGTAAAACGCAGAAAAGAGAACCATCCCCGGCGCGATCCGCCGGGTTTTGGTTCTCTTTTTTTCTTTCTATCTTTCTTTCATTATAATCTCGCGATCACAGCATCCACATACTCTTCCGTAGATGCCTCACCATGGAGATCTCTTGTCAGGTGCTTTCCTTCTGCAAGGACCTCATCCACTGCTTTTCGGATGCGGGATGCTGTCTCATTTTCACCAAGATACTCAAGCATCATGCATGCAGACCACAGGAACGCCGTCGGATTTGCAAGGTGCTTTCCGGCAATATCCGGAGCACTTCCGTGAACGGCTTCGAACATTGCATAGTCGGCACCAATGTTGCTAGACGGCACAAGACCAAGGCCGCCGATCAGGCCGCTGCAGAGATCGGAAAGGATATCACCGTAGAGGTTCTGCATTACCATCACATCAAACTGGTTCGGGTTCATGACAAGCTGCATGCAGGTGTTGTCGATGATCTTGTCATCAGCCTCGATCTCCGGATAATCCTTTGCGACTTCGCGGAAGATCGCAAGGAACATACCGTCGGACATCTTAAGGATGTTTGCCTTGTGAACGCAGGTAACTTTCTTTCTGCCGTTTTTCTTTGCGTACTCGAAGGCGTCACGGATGATGCGCTCAGATGCATTCTTTGTGACGATCTTGATCGCGTGAACCGTGTTCTCATCGATCTGCTCTTCTTTTCCCACATACAGACCTTCGGTGTTCTCACGGAAGATCACGATATCCACGTTCTTAAACGGAGTTTTTACCGCGTCATTGGACTTTACCGGGCGGATATTCGCGTAGAGGTCATACTTGCCGCGCAGGGTAACGTTTAAGGAACGGAAGCCCTTTCCAACCGGGGTCGTGATCGGGGATTTTAAGAGGACTTTTGTGCGCTCGAAGGAAGTATACGCCTCGTCCGGGATCAGGGCACCGTTTCTCTTCCACTCATCCTCGCCGACATTGTAGATCTCATACTCTAACGGCGCATCTGCCGCTTTTAAGATCTTTAAGACATTGTCCACTAACTCCGGACCGATTCCATCGCCGCGAAATACTGTTACTGTGTGTTTCATAATTAAAACTCCTCCTGATTTTTAAATTCCCAGCAGATCTGCCGGTATCGTATGTGTCATATGGTATACCTGCTCTTCGGGGATCCCATGATCCAGCAGGTACTGCATATATTCTGCCATTTCAATTTCCCAGTGCGGGTTTTCTGTCTGGCCGCCGTCTGTGTCAACCATGACATTTTTGTATCCGGCTTCTTTGATGATCTCAAGGTTATCCGGCAGATTGCTCTTATACGTTCCGCCGCCCATGTTCTGGGCATAACAGCGCTCCAGGATCACATCGTAGTCCTTTACCATGCGGATCTGATCCTCCATGGTCATTCCCACGACCCACCATTCCGGATGGGTGATTACGATCTTCTTCACCCCAAGGTTTCTGGCCGCCTCCACCACCGTGAAGGATTCCTCCGGTGAGATGTGCGCCGTGCCGAGAACCGCGTCATAGTCACGGACAAGCTCCAGAATCGTTTTCAGCTCCGGAACGATCATCCCGTCTTTTACGACCTCCACGCACTGGCTCGTGTTCTGCTTCATCTTCTCCAGATGGTTCTTTGCCGACTGGGTCGGAAGCCAGACGACCTTTGCGCCCATGCGGAGTGCCACGTCAACGGCCTTCGGATTTATTCCGCCGACCGCCCGGTTCAGCGTGATCCCACCGAACATAGTGAAGTCGTTCGTCTTTCCATGTACGATCTCGTTGTGGCGGTTACAGAGATATGCCCGGTCCACCGTCGATCCCTGATGAGTCTTGATCACGATGGCCCGCGCACCCACACGGATCGCAGCTTCCATCAATTCGAAATCATCATAGGCACGAAGGCGCAGATCCGGATTTGTATGAACATGCATGTCAATAACACCCTTCATAAGATCCATTTTCATCTGCTTTGTTCCTCTCTGATCATTTTTTACTGTTGCTTTCTTACGGGAATCATTTTATACTAAATTTGTTATTAAAAAAAGTCCTAAAATCATATACCCGGTATCGATATTTCCGATAGCATTTTTTGAACATGATCCGGTATCCTACAGGCTGCGAATTGGAGATACCGCCTGTTATTCCGATAATCTTCTTACCTGCCAAACGGCTGAAAGGAAACTATATCCTATGGACCTGAAGGAATTAAACTATGTTGTGACCGTCGCCAACGAGGGAAGTATCTCCCGCGCCGCGGAGAAACTTTTTATGAGCCAGTCCAGCTTAAGCCAGGCGATCCGAGTCCTGGAGCAGGATCTCGGGACCTCTGTCTTCGTCCGCACTACCCGCGGAGTCCGGCCAACTGCCGCCGGGGATGCTTTTATTTCCCACGCAAAGCAGATCCTGCAGCAGTACCGCACTGCATGCAGTGAAGCCGCAGACATCGAAAATCTCAACGGCGGTACCATGATCTTCGGGATCAGCACCTACCGCGGCACGTATCTTCTGCCGCCGGTCTTAAAGCGGTTCCGCACCCTCTATCCGAAGGTCCATGTTGAGATCTGTGAGATGGACAGCATTGACCTCGAGGACCAGCTCCTGGAAGGTCTTCTTGACCTCGCCCTGATCGCTGCCCCTCCGGTCCGGATCAGACACGGCGTTTCGCCATTCATGCGCGATGAGATCATGATCGTCACTACCGCGGATCATCCGGTCATGGAATTCGCCAGAACATGTGAATCCGATCCGGAGCTTTCCTGGATCGATCTCAAGGACACCGCCGCCTTCGAATATATTTTCGGACCACCCAATACCGTGCTCGGCCGTGTTGGCCGTCAGGCGCTGCGGGATGCCGGAATCGAGCCCATTGGACAGGGCACCGATCTCTCCGCCTCCTTCGCCGCCGCTATGGCAAGAGAAGGTGCCGGTCTCGCCTTCACCTACCGTTCCTGCCGTGTCCCAGGAGATCATTTCCGCTATCTCCGAGTAGGAAAAGAAGGAATCTTCCTTGACCTCGCCCTTGCATGGCCCGCCGGAAAATACCGCTCCCGGGCAGCATCAGCACTGGCAGAACTGTTTCAGGAGATGGCTCCGGAGCTGCTGCAAAGATGATGGAAGCCTTAACGAAACCAGCATCTTCCCTGACGCCTTCGAGGCGTCACGTGCGGTCGCCTGCAACAATCTACATCTTCGCGCGAGTGCGCAGTATGGAGCAATACGGTATCAGAGGGAGATTTTGACCCCTACATCATATAATGCGTATATCTAATTGTGTTCTATATGTTTTGTGGGTTTTATAAATATTATTCGCTGTGTTTTTGTGATGTTTTTATTTATATTCGCTATGTTTTTGTGTGATTTCAATTGATATTTGCGATCATTTTATGTATACTTATAGTAAGGAAACGGAGGTGTGCACATGTATTTAAAAAGAAAAGTCGATGATTTTCTCTGTGAATGGAAATCGGATCCCAACCGAAAACCACTTGTCATCAAAGGAAGCCGTCAAGTCGGAAAGACAGAATCCATCAAACATTTTGCGGCAGCAAACTACGAGAGTATCATTGAAATCAACTTTGTAAGAGATGAAAAATACAAGGGAATCATTTCCGACGGATATGAGGCATCCGACATTATAAAAAATATCTCTCTGATCGATCCGTCAAAGAGATTTATTCCGCAAAAGACACTCATCTTCTTTGACGAAATTACCGAATTTCCGGAGATTGCTACATCCCTGAAATTTTTCTGTATTGATGGACGATTTGACGTCATCTGCAGTGGATCCATGTTAGGCGTAAACTATCGTAAAATTGAGAGCAACAGTGTCGGATATAAAAAAGACTATGAAATGTTTTCCTTAGATTTCGAAGAATTCTTATGGGCAAAAGGTTATGATGACACAACCATTCAGAGTATGCTTGCCCACATAAAAGAACTGCGTCCATTTAATGAACTGGAAATGAAAGTTTATCATTCCCTCTTCCTGGATTTCTGTGTTTTAGGCGGCATGCCGGCAGTGGTAACTGAGTATATCCAACGAAATACGTTTGAAAATTCTCTCAACACGCAACGGCAATTGATTTCTGACTATAAAGAAGATATCCGCAAATATGCACAGGGGATCGATCAGACAAGAATTTTGAATGTTTTCAACCGGATCGCACCGCAGCTCGCAAGAGAAAATAAAAAATTTCAAATTTCAAAAGTCGCATCCGGTGCAAGATTTCGTGATTACCGCGGATGTGCAGAATGGCTTGTCGATGCCGGTATGGTAAATATCTGTTATTGTCTGGAATTTCCGGAACTTCCTTTAGGAGGCAATTATGATCCGGATGTTTTTAAACTGTATTTTGCTGACACGGGCCTTCTGGTTTCCATGCTGGACGATGAATCACAGGAAGACCTGAGAGCCAACAAAAATCTCGGCGTTTATAAGGGCGCTTTATATGAAAATATTGTCGGGGAAGCTCTGGTCAAGCAGCATTATAAGCTATATTACTATAAGCGGGATACATCCACGCTTGAAACCGATTTCTTTATCCGTTCCATGACTTCGCTGATTCCAGTGGAAGTAAAAGCAGCAACCGGAAAGGCAAAATCCATGAATACTCTGATCAGCTCGGACCACTATCCCGATATTCGGTATGGCTTCAAATTTTCCGCACAAAATATCGGTCACGAAAACTTCACTTATACGTTCCCTTATTTCTGTATATTTCTTCTGAAACGATTTATGGCGGATTTTCATCCTGCGGAAGAACGCATATCAGAATAGAATTTCCACAAACAGACTGCCAGCAAATTCCGTTTGTAATGAACGGCATTTGCTGGCAGTGATTCCTTTACACTATATTTCTCAGATACTACTTTTCCTTTATTTCCCAATAGCCTGTTCTGGTTGAACCTACTCTCTTTATCTTGCCATCATCCATTAGTTTTTTCATCATTCTCTGGACAGTTCTCCTTGATAACGATAGCTCTTCGGCCAAATCTGTCTGTGTAATACAAGGGTTCTGTTCCAGACATGATAACAATCTGCCTTCCATATTATCAACATCATGATTAGCGCCATTGGCGTCAAGAACAGCGTCATCAGTGGCGCTATTTGTCATCTGATTCAAAAGTTCATCTAAAATGTTATCTATTTGAGCCAGCATAAATTCAATAAATGCCGTAGATTCTCCCTCCACTGCATTTTACGGAGCTCAGCGGTCGCCATTCTGTTTTAGAACGGCCGCTTTCCGAAGTCAACGGCCGCCTATTTTTTAGTTAGAAGACCACCGCTTATCGTGTGTTGATCTTAACTGTGTAGTGCTTTGTAGCTCTCTTCATGATGGAATTGGCAGATACCTCATCGTTAAGGATCATCGCTTTCCAGTTATCCGGATCACGCTGTGAGCATACGATGGTGCTTTTCCTCTGCTCGTTCCGCTTCTCCAGAAGTTCAAAGAGGATTTTAATCTCTCTTTCGTCAGTGATTGTGTGAAGCAGGAAGTCATCCAGGATGATCAGTTCCCATTTGAGATACTTCTTCATCTTGCGAGCATATTTATCGTAATCCTGCTCTTTAAGAGCTACCATGCTTTCCAAAAGTTCCTCGCTGTGAAAGTAACCGACGTTATATCGGTTGCAGGCCTTTATGCCGATAGCTTTTGCAAGGTAAGACTTTCCGGCATCTGATTCTCCAAGAATACAGAGATTGTAGCCTCTTTGAATATTACGGGTACTTTTACACCACTTGTCCGGATTGAGGAAACCATTGTTCCGGATTGATGGAAACCGCTCTTCCG
>NZ_WQPW01000095.1:45481-74755 GCF_018785465.1 Clostridium sp. MCC328 | reverse complement strand
TACTACCAATCTCTGGGCCTGGCTGCATAGGAAATGATATCTTTGAGATAAATGTGTCAACCAATATTGACAATATCATAATTTTAAATGCCTTTATATGAACACTTAAAGTGCAGAAAAACAAGCAATTTCATAAATGTTATTATTTTGAGCGCAAATGTAAAGCAATGTTGATAGAAAAAATTGTTTATTTTATTTAAAATTGCTCTTAAAGGAGGACACAAAATGGAAATTGGAAATAAAATCAACCAATTAAGGAAACTTTCGGGAATGACACAAGAACAATTAGCAGAAAAACTTAACGTATCCAGACAGACTATTTCCAAATGGGAGTCAGATAGCACTTCCCCTGATTTAGAAAGTATCGTTAAAATAAGCAGAATTTTTCATGTGTCATTAGATGATTTGCTAAAGGAAGGAGAAGCAGGTGTGGCAAACAAAACTGATGAGCAAATAACTTTAGAAGATTTGATGAAAATAAATCTTCATAACAGAAAAATGACGCAGTTGCTAATTAGTGGTCTGATTTTTATTATGGTTAGCATATTAAATTTCGCCTATGTAATTGCGCTACAAAGCACAACACTTAGTACCCAGTATATGCTATACCGATATATCGTTACAGGACAATACGAAAATGCCCCTATTGATTATATGCGGTTAATGATACCGTCTATTATTGCGGCAGCAATCGGAGTGATATTGTTCATAAGTTATACCATTGAAAGAAGAAAAAAAGGAGACTGAAAATATGTATAAGGCAAAGAAGTTTATTTCATATATGGCTTTATGTGTGTTAATCTTTTCTTTATGTGCATGTGGAGAAAAAGGTAGTGAAAACGCTGCTATTTATGGAGAAACCGTCGGAGGATTGGAAGATAATGAGCTTTTTGCAATTATTGATACAAATGCTTCTTTACCTGTTTTACTTGTTACCTCACAAGTATATAATGACGGTTTGGGAAATCAGGCAGCACTTAATTGTGATGTATATTATTTGATAGATAAAGAAGTTAAAAACATAGGAACAATAGAAAGTATGGGAACAGCATATCCTATCGCCTATGATGAAACAGGTATTTATGCTGCTTCCGGTCACGATATGCAGCGTTTTGAAATTGAAAAATCCGGTTCGCTCAGACTGGCAGAGGGGATTTATGAGCAATTTGACGAAAGTGGAAATGCTGCTTATACCATGAAAAAAGGAGAGGAAACAGATGTAATTACAGAAGAAGAATACTATGCAGCTTTTGAAAAATACAGCAATGCTACCATAGTAAATTTCTCTTATGGTGCATCGGACGCTGGCAAGGCAGAAGTGGTAACTAACAATGATCTGGAACCCCGTCAAGGAAATATAGCAGAAGATGTCAATGTACTAGAAATTGTACAAGAGACAGCCTCGGAATTTGCAGTCAAAAAAATGGAAACTTCTTATTTTTGAAAGGCAGGACAATGAAATTTTTTATGCCGCTACTTTGGTAGAAAATGATTGTGCGCCGGAGATGATATTTTTACAAACGACTTACAGACAACACTTAAAGAATAGCAAACCCAGTCGAGCCAGTCAACGGCAAGATGAACGGCTCTTGCAGAGCCGCCGTTGACAGCCCCGCCCGGTTTTGCAGTTAGGCAGTCAAGGAGCGACAGCCTAAAGTGCTGCCGCCCCTTACTTTTATGATACAGCATCAACTTTGGAAGTATATCCTGATGCTGTATCAGAGGAACACAGTACACAAGTGAGTTATATCGTAAAGCAATCAGCAAATATGGCATTCTCCAAAGCATGAACAGTGCTGGCGGCAGATGCCACGACAATGCCAGATGCGAAAGCATGTGGGCAAGATTCAAAGAAGAATTACTTTATGGACGTTATGATACCACTTCAATGACAGTAGAACAGTTAAAAACACTCATCTGGAGATATTTCATCAGCTATTGGAATAACCGAAGAATCTGCTCTGCTAATGGTGGCTTACCTCCGATGATTAAGCGTCAACAATACTACGATTCATTACAGGAGGCAGCATAGGTCGAACATCCTTGAGAAAAAAGTGTAAACCAATATTGACAATATCAGAATATGGAATGCTGGCGGAAGGCGACATTGGGAAACTTACGTTTCAGGGAACGAGATATCTGTCATTTGAGCGCGTGTGATTCGGGAGGTGATAGTTTCACAGGCTCTTCTGTGCATTAAAGTCGATATCTTGCCTCTCCAATGCGTAGATGACTCTAATAAGCTTTTTGGCCACATGAGTAATGGCTACTCGATGTGGTTTGCCTTCTCCGCGTTTCTTGGCATAGTAAGTTGCAAATGTCATGTCAAAGCGGATTAACGGTAGTTTTCACTTTACACGGAAATAAAGTACGAAATTAGTCTTTTTCATCGAAAAATTTTTTTAGCTTTCACGCAGTCTTACAACATTCCGCGCCGACCGTCTGCGTTCTTCCTCCTGGGCAGCATAATGTTTTCTGGTCGTATTGACATCATTATGGCCTAAGACGGAGGCGACGAGGTAGATATCGCCGGTTTCCCGGTATAGGCTTGTACCGTAGGTGCTGCGGAGCTTGTGTGGAGTGATCTTTTTCAGCGGTGTGACAAGTTTCGCGTATTTTTTTACGAGATTTTCCACGCTGCGTACGTTGATCCGTTTCCGCTGCATGGAGAGAAAGAGGGCATCCTCATTTCCCGGGACGGCATCGATCATTTCGCGCTCATCCAGATAGTCTTCCAGTACATCGCGAACTTCATCGCTGAAGTAGATCACGGATTCCTTTCCGCCTTTCCGGTAAACTCTGGCACCGCAGGTATCAAGGTCGATATCATTGATATTTAATCCAACGCATTCAGAAACACGGATACCGGTTCCGAGGAGGAGTGACATCATTGCAAGGTCTCGAACTTTTGTTCGCTCATGGTAAAGTTTCTGTTTCTCGGTCAGTTTATCACCTTCCTCAACTTCATCGAGGAGCTTTGCCACCTCATCGATCTCCAGACGGATAATTTCCTTTTCGTGGAGCTTCGGCATGCGCACGAGGGCGGCGGGGTTCTTCTCGATCCGCTCATTTCGGAAGAAATAGCTGTAGAAGCTGCGGAGAGAAGAGACCTTCCGCATGAGTCCACGTTCTGTATTTATAACATCTTCATTTGTATCACTCGGATGACATTTCAGATAATCAATATATTCCTCCAGATCTGTCACCGTCAGCTTTTCAAGATCAGACGGTGTGAGAGTATGGGACGGATTGTCAAAGGTGCCGGGATTGGCGGTCTTTAAGAACTGAAAAAATATTTTCAGATCATATGCGTAGGCAATCCTGGTTCTTGTGGACGTGCTTGTCTCGATTCCGCGGAAAAAATCGGAACAGAACGAAGGGAGTTCCTTCTGCAGCTCCCGAAGTTTCTTGATATTTTCAATATCCTTCTGTTCATGGTAGGAGAGTGTGGCCATCAGAATTCCTCCTTTTTATTCTTGCTTTCACGGTCATTTTCATGGCAATTATGTGATCTGGAAAGTTGTTCTTCCACACCGGTCTGATCTCTCTGTATTTTCACAGATATCTCCGATCGACAGGCTTTATCATCCACCTTCTCAAATGTTCCAGCCATTCCGATATTCCCAGAATTCCAGCCTTCAATATTTCCAGATGTCACCGCATGAAACAGCCGTTCCTTAATTCCCGGATTATCTTTATTTAACTGCCTGGTTAAATTTTTAACATATTCGCGTTTTGTATGTCCATCCGCGGGGCATGGATTTTTGCACACAGGAAGATTATACTTATTCTTAAATCCGATCACATCAGCTTCAGAGACATACATGAGAGGGCGGATCACAGTAAGCTCTGTGCGGTCCAAAAATGTCTTTGGCGGGAATGTATAAAAACGTCCTTCGAACATTAAAGACAACAGCATTGTCTCAATAATATCATCCTTATGATGCGCGTAAGCGATCTTATTGCATCCGGCGGCCTTTGCCTCAAGGTTTAGGGCTCCTTTGCGCATTTTCGCACACAGAGAGCATGGATTGGACTCTTTACGGGTCTCAAAAACGATTTTCCCGATCTCGGTGGGGATTATCGTGAGCGGTACCTGAAAACCTTTGCAAAAGGCCTTTATGCCGCTGAAATCCTGAATTCCGAATCCGAGATCGACTGTGAATGCATGAAGCGTAAAATGTTTCGGGTAAAAGCGCTGCAGTTCATGGAGCGCATAGAGAAGAGCCAGACTGTCCTTACCGCCGGAGACACCGACAGCAATATGATCCTGATCATCGATGAGAGTATAATCATCAACAGCCTGACGAACCAGGCTTAAAAGTCTTTGTAATTTCATTAGAAAACCTCATTTCATGGAAAACATGGTAAATCACCGGAATTTCACCATAACTATTCGATAAACTGTTCTTTCACGAATAGTTGGAAATCTATCCATATCATACTCTATTCCATCCCCAATGTCAATATTCCGGCTTTCAAAACAAAAAATGCCATAATATATTGTCGATGTAGGTAAACATGTCACAAAGATGTAGGACACTTATCACAATCACATGGAAATCCCGCTTTTCTACTATTTTTTCGGAATTATATAGGAATTATTCAATATTACTTTTTTTCTCCAGGACATAATTATCATTATCACCGGTTAGCGGATCGCTGCCTATGGTAATCAATGGTATGCTGTTGGTTTGCCATTTTTCATAGATAGCTTTAAAATTCTGTGTTTTGATTAATAAATCCTGCTTATTATCCTCTGAAGTATGTATCGAATCATATGGCAGTTCCTCTGTCTCTAATATTTCTTTCTGGCCCTTCTGATTAAAGGAAAATATTTCAAAATGGTAATTTCCTATGCCATTCCATATCTCAGGTGTATACTGTAGAATATAGTTTTTATGGTCAACAACCGTTAAATAGTACCAACGCCATCCAGCATGGCTATCAGAGGCATGGTCTTTATATATTACAATAGGATTGCCATCTATTATAGCATATATTTCCAATGTGATTTCCAAGGCATCCTGGCTTATAACAAGTAACTCATCATTACCATCATGTGTTAAATCTACCATAAGAGTTCCTGCAATATTCTCTTCGGGATAACGTGATAAAATATCCTCGAAAAAATTATATTGGTTATTTTTCGTGGCAATAAGAAAACACCCTAATCCCAAAAGTATCATACATATAAAAATCAAAATCTCAAACTTTGTTTTTTTCATTTTTCCCTCTTGCTGTGAAGTTCAAAGTTATGTTTAATTTATACTAAATAATTGGTGAAACCATTATTGATATCATCTACCGTATAGGTTTTAGATTCCCCCGCCTTTTGATCTGCAAAAGAGGTGGATGAATAGGCAGACAAGAGGAATAGTGTCATGCTGCAGAGTACCAGAAATCTTTTTTTCATAGAGTGCTCTCCTTTTCATTGTTTAGTATGTCTCGTTACTTAGTGTGCAGTGCTGGTTATCTACATGGGACATATCCATTGGAATCATCTCCTTTTCAATATTCGTTAATCCTTTTGTTTTCATATGTTATATGAAACAAACTTTCCTATTCACATTCATATGTTACTGCCATATAGCTCTTTGCCACAGAAACCATGTTTTTACGGATTTATTCATCATAGCGACCTCCTTATCCGGGAGGCATCCATCTTAATGGGGCTTTATTAATTATATTTTTCAGGAACTGATCCAACTCAAAATGTATCGATTTGTCCATGACATATTTTGGTCTGTTCACCGTAATGTTCTCCCCGCAAAAAATAATATTATATTGGTATGTTTCCATTGATATAATGGCTCCTTTGTCCCGGCCATTTGGGTGGAGTGATTGAGAATACAGGTTTCTTTTTTCTGTCATTAAACAGGATTGTAAATTCTTCAATCTTTTGCTGACCTGTTATTCTCTTTTTATAAGGTGGGGACACGAGTATGATCCCGGCGATTTTTTCTGCGTTTAAATTATCAAGCCTAGTTATTTTTCCAAAAAATATTACGCCCATGGTTATCAGCACGAAAATGATATATCTTATTTTAATTTTCTCCTTGCCCATACTGCCTCCTGTCTTGGTGCAGTCCGCGTTACTCTTTCCTTTTTTTGAATTATATTATCAAATTGTACTGCTTTCAATACACTTCTTCATATCTTCATAATGCGTAATATATTGTTTATATTTTAGTTAATTATCTGTAATTTTTTCTCTTATAAGCATCCAAAAAATTTTCCTTTCAATCCACTCCCGCCATATTTTCTTCAGCGTATCCAATTATCAGCGCAGAACTGCCTCGATTCAATTTTTATTAATTCTTTTTCTTCACTTTCGTTATCGGCAACTAAAGCAAGCACCTTCTCTCCAGCCGCATTCCAGTCTTTCTAGACCCCTGATGTGCTGTAAAGAAGGTGCTGCACATGATCCGCACAAAAATGTTCATCACAATCATCAAATCAATTTCATACAGATCAAATTATTTAAAATTACTTTTTAGTCCCCAGAACCAGACAAATCGGTTAATTCCCAGAACTACATTCCATTAATCCAGCAGATTTCTATAATACGGCCAGTTCGCGTTCATCACGCCAATTGTGACATTGTTCGCGGAACCCGTCTCATGGACACACTGGATCTGTCCGTTTGAGGTAAATCCGAGGAACATGATAACATGCGGCGTGGATCCCGTGATTACCACAATATCGCCCGGCTTCAAATCCTGGCGTTTTACCTGCCGTCCAAGAGTCCTTAAGCCCTCTGTGCCTTCATACGGCAGATGCGTTCCTGTGACGGACCAGTATACCCAGTTGACCCATCCGGAGCAGTCGAGTCCCTTTAAGATACGTCCCTTGTGATCCGGGATCGTGACGGAACCGAAATTGTTGCCAGTATAATTCTGGGCGCTGGCCTTTCCACCCCAGTAATACGGAACTTTTCCGACAGACTGAAGGGCGTACCGGATAATATTCTTTCTCGTCTCTGAAGTATCTTTTGGAAGTCTGCTCATGTAGGAGTCAATCTCCGTCGTTGAGAGCGGCGCTCTCGTGCCCTCCACGATTACGTTGAGCCCATATGTTTCCGTCCAGTCCTGACGGTTGATATGGCTCACAAAAGCAGTCATTCTCCTGTTCCAGCCCTCCCAGCCGGTTCCGTCCGCGGATACGGACTCCGTCTCTCCCACAGTGTTTCCTGTGTCATCGACACTGTAAAGATTTGAATTTTCGTTGAGTGTGCGGATGGTCGCTGAGATCTTCAGATCGATATGTCCGGGACAGATTAGTGCATGGGATGCAGCCGCCGTATGGACACTATATCCGTTGGCAGCGCTCTCTTCTACTTCGGCTGCCTGTTCCAGACCACCGGTTTCACTGACTGCTTCACTTCCTGCCGCCGTTTCCGGCTCTAAAAGGAATGTCTCCGCATTCTGCTCTTCCGCTGCCGCCCGGACAGCATAACCGGAATATTCATGGTCCGCTTCTTCATTGCTGCCGACTCGGATGATCTTCACTGAAGTCTCTTCCGTTCCTTCCGTGGAAGGAGCAGTGGTTTCGCGAACCGTCTCCTCTTTCGTTGTCGGTGCTGCAGTCGTTGAAGCTTCCGTCTCCGGAGCTTTCGTGGCTGCCTCGGTCTTATCCTCCACGCGGATGATCGTCGCTTTCTTTGTGGTCTCCTGGATCACGCTCTCAGCCGTCTCAGCCAGGGAATCCAGGGCGCTTGTAGTGGATTCTTTCGTCTCGGCACCTTCTGTATGGTTTGCAGCCGACGGAGGAACTGTCGTTGTTTCAGCCACCATGGACGTATGTGCGGAGGAATCCTGGGCGGAACCTGATGCGGTGGAACCATCACTGTGGCTCTCGCCGTTTACAGAAACCGTATCTCCGGCCTGGTCGATGACCTCATCGCCTGCGTCTGTTCGGATCTCCGTGTCGATATTTCGTCCGGATACAAAGGTATCCTCGCCTTCCAGCTCGGAATCTCCCTCTTCCGCAGACGCGTTCGGATCCACGCAGCCGTCGCAGTAATAGACATTTCCAAGGGATGCCTGGTAGGAATGGGACTTCGTCCAGAGGTCATTCACATAGGTGCGGATCGTGTCAAGATCCGTGATCCCGTTATAAAACGCATAAACACTTGCCATGGAAAGAATATCCTGGGCATTTGACACTGCGGACGTGACCTCGCCGTCGCCGTTGTAAAACGTAACCTTGACATTCTTAAAATGCTCCACATACCAGGAAGCCGGATTGTTCTTATCCTGAGTCTTCGAGGTCGGGTTATACTGTCCGAGAACAGAGGACGCCTTGCGGCCAAAGGACGGGGCAAGCTTTGCCGGAGCTTTGTTTGCCATGTCATAGATCGCGGCAAACCACTTGGAGTCCTTTTGGATCAATTCCTTCATCAGGATCTCCGCATAGCTGGTCTCCGATCCCTCCTCGTACATGTTCGAAAAGTTTAATTTATATGGAGCCGGTGCATCCGGATCGATCTCCGCTGTAGTCTCATCCGTCGCATTTTCTGTAGGATCCTCGAGAATATCGACGGTCTCCGGCTCATAGATCCGCTCCGTGCTGGTCTCCGCCGGGGCGATCACCGGAATATAGGGAAGCATGGCGGAAAACGCGATACAGGTACATAAAACCATCGCTAAAAGCGGTCTCGCATTCTGCCTGCCTGTCACCCAGTGCATGCAGTCTGCGGCGATCTTCTCCACCTGCTCGCGGATTTTTTCCTTATCAAAAGGTAATTTATGAAAATCTAAATGGTCGTTCAACTTCATTTTCGAGCGTACATCTCCTGCATTATGTAAATATAACGGAGTTAGTATAACATATAGGGAAAGGAAAATTTGTTAAGATTTCTTTAATTTTCCCTATGGAAACAGGCGCGGATTGACTTTCCAGCCATTTAATACTATAATCGTAACAAGTTGGCTCGTGCAGTCGTCAGGGGGGATACAGGAATGTCCCGTAAGCTTGCTTACAGGAAGGTTTCTGCGTCCCTTCTGAACATTAGGAATGTCCCGCAGGGGACCTCAAGATAGCATGATACCGTGTGAAACATAGTCTAATATTACATAACGAAAAACTGGAGATGAAAATATATGTGTGGAATTATCGGATACTGCGGTCCTTTAGACGCGCAGACAGTACTGCTCAATGGTCTCACCCAGCTTGAGTACCGCGGCTACGACAGCGCGGGAATCGCTTTATTTGACGAGAACTCAAAAATCCACTTTATCAAAAAAGTCGGAAAAGTTGCTGCCCTGCGCAAAGTATGCGAGGAAGATCCCATCGTTTCCCATTGCGGAATCGGCCACACCCGCTGGGCGACCCACGGCGGCGTGACAAGTGAGAATGCCCATCCGCATGTGGCAGGAAAAGTGACGATGATCCATAACGGCATCATCGAGAACTACCATGCCCTGACAGCAAAATACCACCTGGAGGGAAAGCTCCATTCCCAGACAGACACGGAAGTTGCCGCTGCGACCTTAAACGAGATCTACAACGGTGACCCGTTCTCCTCCATCCATGAGTTCTTAAGACAGCTGGAAGGTTCCTACGCCTTCTGTATCATGTTTGAGGACCGGCCGGGTGAAATTTATGCAGTGAGAAACGTAAGCCCGCTTGTAGCCGCTTACACAGCTTCCGGAGCCATGATCGCCTCTGACCTGACGGCTCTTCTTCCGTACTCAAAAAAATACTTTGTTGTCCCGGAAGGAAAGATCGTACAACTCACTGCCTACCACGCGAGCCTCTACGAGCTTGACGGTACAAAGGTGGAGCCGGAGATCCTCGAGGCATCCTGGAACACGGACGCAGCCATGAAGAACGGCTTCCCGCATTTCATGATGAAGGAGATCCACGAGCAGCCGGAAGTATTAAAAAAGACGATTCTTCCGCGCCTCACAAAAGGTCTCCCGGACCTCTCCGATGAGAAGATCCCGGATGAGCTCTTAAAGCGGATCACAAATATCCGTATCATCGCCTGTGGAACTGCCATGCATGCGGGAATGGTGGCGAGAGCCCTCATTGAGCCGCGCCTCAGAATTCCGGTGACCGTGTCCATCGCCTCTGAGTTCCGCTACGAGGAGCCGCTGATCGATGATTCGACCCTCACCATCGTGATCTCCCAGTCCGGCGAGACCATCGATACCCTGGCGGCACTCCGCCTCGCAAGGGAATGCGGTTCCACTGTAATTTCAGTTGTAAACGTAAAGGGATCCACGATCGCCCGCGAGAGCGACTACGTGATCTATACCCATGGAGGTCCTGAGATCGCCGTGGCGAGCACGAAGGCCTACACGGTACAGATCGCTGCCCTCTATCTTCTCTTCTGCCGTATGGCACTTGTACGCGGCGTATACACGGAGGAACATGCAGAGCAGTTCATGAGTGATCTCTTAAACTGCGCTTCCGCTATGGAGACCATGATCCGCGATGAGAATACGATCAATGAGATCGTCACCCACATCGTGAATTACCCGGATGTGTTCTTTATCGGCCGCGGCATGGACTACGCGTTCTCCTTAGAAGGCGCGTTAAAGTTAAAGGAGATCTCCTACATCCACGCGGAGGCTTACGCAGCAGGTGAATTAAAGCACGGAACCATCGCCCTGATCACAGACCATGTCCCGGTGATCGCCATCGCGACCCAGAAACACATCTTCGCAAAGACCATCTCCAACATCCGTGAGGTAAAGGCGAGAGGTGCCTATGTGGTACTCCTTGTAACGGAAGATACCGCTGTCGACGAGGGAATCGCCGATGTGATCATCCGCATCCCGAAGGAAGATGATAAATTCACCGTATTCCCGATCGCCGTCGTCCTCCAGCTCATCGCCTACTACGCTTCCGTCCAGAAAGGCCTCGATGTGGATCAGCCGAGAAATCTGGCGAAATCTGTGACGGTGGAATAATTACCAAATTTATATTCAATATTATTAGGGGCTGTCGCATTAGCAAATATTTTTTGCTGGGCGGCAGCTCTGCTTTATGCCCAAATGGTATCGAAATCGGTTACGTTTTCGATGCCATTCTTTATAAACGCAGTTCATTCTTCACGCTTCCAGTAACGCCTTGATACCTTTTGCGCTTCGCATCGCCACGTCCCGGAAGTGATTTCCGGGGTTCAGCTCCCAGCGCACATCCACGCCGACCTCCTGATAGTGCCTGACGATCGCCTCCGTATTTTCCTGCACGGTTTTCAGTACCGCATGCTTCGTCTTCGCCTCGGCATCCCCTAGCGACATGTAGAGCATCTCCGGTTGCCGCATCAGTTCATGCCGAAGCACGTATTCCCGGAACTTCGGAAACCACAGGGAGCCGGACATGCTGGCCACCCACGCGAAGCAGTCGCAGCGGTACATCGCATAGAGCGCAAAAAGCCCAGCCAGCGAGTACCCGGCGATGCCGACGTACGGCGCGCTTCCCCGGATTTTTTTCCTGGCTGCCGGCACGATTTCCGACGCCAATGTCTCCAGATAGGCATCCGCTCCTCCCGTAGCAGCCGGACCCCGCTTCGACAGCGGCGGACAACTCCACGGCGTCATATCGTGATACCACTGAAGCTTTCCGACCACCAGCAGATTGCAGTCCGGCGCATCCATCGCCCGCATCGCCTGCGCAAGCTCTTCCCCGTCTCCCATCACCGTATTGAAAACGATCAGTGGCCGGTTTTCTCCCTGCGCCGGATACAGCGTAAGCTCCTTTTCACATATCTGAAATCTGATCTTCTCCATTTTGTCACCATACATCAATCCGCGCTCTAATCAATCAAATCCGCTTCTTCTCTTTCATCCTAAGGAGTCTTTTCCTTCATTTCAAACGTTTTTGAAGCCAGGTTCACGGCTCCTCCCAGAACAGTTCGTCCAGTGTCCGGTTCAGCGCCCTGCAGATCGCGATGCAGAGTCGGATCGTCGGGTTATAATCGCCCTTTTCGATGGCGTTGATGGTCTGCCGCGACACGCCGACGAGATCCGCCAGCTGCTGTTGCGACAGATCCAGCGCCGCCCGCGCCGATTTCATCTTCAGGTTTTTCATTTCAGCAGACCTCCCACCGATCGACACCATTTTTCACGAATTTCATCGTCCGGTTTTTCATTCCGCCGAACCTCCCCGTTTGTCCACCCACGCTTTCAGCAGCAGGTTCACGATGATCAGCGCGAAGAACGCAAAGATCAGGAGATAGATGCCGCCATCCCAGGTGAGGATGCCATCGACGATCACGTCGCCAGCACTGGCATGCCCCCGGAAACTCAGGTACTGCATCACCATCACCGCCACCATGAGCACGATGGCTGCGTTCGAGCCCGACGCCTGCCGGATGCCCCAGTACGCATCCTTCCAGATATCATAGAGGATGACCACCAGACATCCCACCATGAGGCAGGCCATCATGAGGAGTGAAAACTCGATCGGCAGTGCACCCACGCACTCCTCCCACAGCATCACTGCCGCAAGCGAGAAGGCCAATGTCAAAAAGCCGTAGCGAAATGCTCTCCCTCGAATCAGTTCCTGCCGCTCATCATAACCACTGTAATCCTTATCCTTCTTAAACATGATGATCTTGAATATCTGAACCGCGATAAATGCAGCCGTAAATGATAAAATCTCTGACATATCCGTCGTCCTCCTTCCGACATAATGTAAAATATATTTTACATCTATAGTATATATTGGATGCGTCATTATGTCAAGAATATTTTACATTTCAAAGCATCAAGATGAGATCTATGCCGGCTTTTACTTAAATCAAAAAAGGACAGACTCTCAGATCTGCCCCATAAACAGGACGATCCTTCCAGTATCTGTCCTTCTATTCTTTATACGTCGGCTTTTACGCCTTAAAGCCAGTCATCTCAAAGCCGCATTCTTCAGCCACTTCGACACGTTTATGCTTCAAACCCGACCATCACCGAGCCCGGCTCTGCATAGTAGCAGCACAGCGCCCGCTCCGGGTGGATCACGCCATTGAAGGTACCGAACAGCTCCTCGATCCGCATCTTGAGCTGAAGCGCCGCCGCCTCGTTCTGGTTGTGCGCGATGATGACCCTGCCGCCGTTGTATCCGAGTTCCTTCATCTTCTCGAGAATCAGTACCAGCACCTTCTTATCGCCACGGCACTTGCCCTTGAAGTCGAGCGTTCCCTCCGGGCCCGCGGTGCCTACGATCCGGATGCCTATGAGGCCGATGCCCTTCGCGATCACGTGACTCACACGGCCGTTCTTCGCGAAATTATCCACCGAAGCCAGCGTGAAGCAGAAGATGACATCCGCATCGCCGAAGGCCTCCTCCCACTCACCCGGACTCGGTGCCGCTGTGGTCGTTTTTCCCTTATACTCCCGGAGATGCTGCTGGTAGGCCGCAAGACCTTTCTGTATACCAAGATTCTCTAATCTCGTTGCAACATCACACATGTTTACAATCTCCTTTCCATCGAGCTTCACGATATCAACATATCGATTATCGCCCGTTAAAACTGCCATCAGCTTCAAAAATTCGTCTACATGCTCAATTTCCATTGGATCATTCGGGATATAGTCGGGATCTTTCCTTTTTTCCACAAAGAAACGGGCAGGCAACAGATTTAACTCTGCTCCCTGCCCAATCTTAATATCACTTACTTCTTATAACCTTTCTTGATCTCCACAAAATCCTGGATCATCTTCACAACTCCGTCATAACCGATCTTGCTGCTGTTCATGCAGAGATCGTAGCTCTTGGAATCGCCCCAGCGCTTACTGGAATAATAGTTATAGTAACTGGCACGTTTTTTATCGGTCTTGATCATGACATCCTTCGCCTGGGACTCAGAAATCTTATGGCGTTCCATCAAAGTCCTGATCTTCACGTCCTCGTTGGCTGTAATAAATACGGATACCACGTTCGGATAATCAGCCAGCGCGTAGTCAGCACAGCGTCCGATAATTACGCAGGATTCCTTGTCCGCAAGGTTTTTGATCGTATCAAACTGCGCAAGGAAGATCTTGTGGTTGATCGGCATATCCATATATGCAGAGTTCGTATATCCAAGGGAATATGTATCCATTACCAGGGAATATAAGAAACTGCTCGTCGGCTTCTCGTCGTGGGTCTCAAACAGCTCTTTACAGAGACCGCTCTCTTTTGCGGCCAGATTTAGGAGCTCTTTGTCATAACATTTTACACCGAGTTTTTCTGCTAATGCCTGCCCGATATGTCTTCCTCCGCTTCCGCATTCTCTTCCGATCGTAATAATAAGGTTATCACTCATATGCCACAGCTCCTTTCTGTCATCAAGCTTTCTGATAGCTATATTATACAAAAATTGCAGTCAATATGCAAGAGTTATCCCGTAAATTTTCTGAATTTTTGTATCAGTATATGCATAAAGCAGAATAAGTAAGAATGTGCCAAGGCACATTCTCGCGCCGAGCGCGGTCGCTTGCGACAATCCACATCCTCGTGCGAGTGCGCATCATTGGCACGTTTCGAGGAATTTCTTATTGCACAAAAAAGCCGGGAAAAATTATCCCGGCAATTTTCTCAAAAGCTCCTCAAAATATTCCGGCAACGGTGCCGAAAACTCCATATACTCCCCCGTCCGCGGATGCACGAACCCTAAAATCCCTGCGTGCAGCGTCTGCCCCTGAAGCTTATACGGGCATTTCGCCGGACCATAAACGGCATCACCCAAGAGCGGATGTCCAATGCTTGCCATATGGACGCGGATCTGGTGCGTTCTACCCGTCTCCAGGCGGCACTCGATATGGGTGAAATCCTTGAACCGTGTGAGCACCTTGTAATGGGTCACTGCGGATTTTCCGTTATTGTAATTGATCGCCATCTTCTTTCTGTCTTTCGGGCTTCTTCCGATTGGCGCATCGATGACGCCCTCCTCATCTTTTAAGACACCGTGGACGATCGCCTGATAGCGGCGGGTGATGGAATGTTCTTTTAACTGTGCCGCTATGGAATTGTGGGCGAGATCATTCTTGCATGCAATGATGACGCCAGTGGTGTCCATATCGATCCTGTGGACGATTCCCGGGCGCAGAACTCCGTTGATCCCGGAGAGGTCTTCCTTACAGTGAAACATCAGCGCATTCACCAATGTCCCCGTATAATGTCCAGCAGCCGGATGAACCACCATCCCCTTCGGCTTATTTACAAGGATCACATCATGGTCCTCATATAAAATATCCAGTGGAATATCCTCCGGCACGATCTCCGGCTCCACAGCCTCCGGCACCTCGAAGGAGATCAGATCCCCCTCAGCCACCTTGTAGCTTGCCTTCACCGGGCGTCCATCTACCATAACTTCCCCTGATTTTAAAAGCTTCTGGAGGAAAGAGCGTGAAAGATTCTCATACTGTTCCGCAAGGAACTTATCGATCCGGTCTCCCGCCGTCTCCTCCGTCACAAAATATTCTTCTCTCACTGGTTATTCTCCTTTTTTCGATGAAAGGAAGGAAAGTTCATCTTCCTTATAGAAAAAGCCGATGAGAAGGATCAGAAGTCCGGCCGCGCAGACTACATAACAGTCTGCCACATTAAAGATCGGGAAATCGATGAGGCTGAAGTAGAAGAAGTCCACCACAAATCCTCTCACCGCACGGTCGATCAGGTTTCCGACCGCGCCGGAAAGAAGAAGGACCATGGAAATATAGAGCGGCAGATACCGGTTCCCGGAAGGAAGCTTTGCCACAAAAACAAGGACCGCGATCACGACAGCCGCAGCAACCAGGAAGAAAAACCACTGTTTTCCCTGAAGAATTCCAAAGGCAGCGCCCCTGTTTTCCGAGTACAGAAGCTCAAAGACTCCCTTGATCAGCACAAGCGGCCCATTGACCCGCAGCGTGTTGTAAGCCATACTCTTCGCCCACTGGTCCAGAGCGATGAGCAGGGCGGAACATACGGCAAGAATGCCGTAGCGTTTTCCGATGGTATTCATAAAAACTCCTATCTGAAAATAGTTGCCAGGGCACGCTCCATCTCATCCTTCGTGACGGTGCGGTCGATATAGGCATGACCCACACGGTCTAAAAGAATAAACTTGATAACGCCGGCTTCCATTTTCTTATCATTTTTTGTCGCAGCGATGACTTCCTCCGTATTAAGGCCGGAAATGGATGTCGGGATAAAGAAATACTCCATCAGTGCCTTGTATGCGTCGATCTCATCCTGTTTTACAAGTCCGCGCTCTTTGCAGATATTCATGGCAGCTAGGGCACCGACAGCAACACAGTGGCCGTGAAGCATCGTAAAGTTCTTTAATTTCTCAATGGCATGGCCTAATGTGTGGCCAAAGTTTAAGGTCGCGCGCTCATTCTGTTCCGTCGGGTCGATCTCAACAATCTCACGCTTGATGAAATCACTGCCCTGGATCAGAAGCTTTAAGGTGTCCGCGTCTTTTGCGAGGATCTTCGCCCTGTTCGTCTGGATCCAGTCAAAGTACTCTTTATCGAGGATCAGGCCGTGCTTGATGACCTCTCCCATGCCGCCGGAGAACTGATCGTCCGGAAGTGTGCGAAGTACGGACACATTCGTGTATACAAGCTTCGGCATGTGGAAAGCGCCTACCATATTTTTGTAGGAATCAAAGTCTACACCGGTCTTTCCGCCTATTCCGGAGTCCACCTGGGACAACAGTGTTGTCGGGATCTGGACAAAATCCACGCCGCGGAGATAGGTTGCAGCCACAAATCCGCAGAGGTCTCCCGTGACACCGCCGCCTAAAGCCACAAGAAGATCCTTTCTGTCATAATGGTTTAAGATCAGGTGCTCGTAAGCGCCCTGGACTGTCTTCAGGTTCTTATTCTCTTCTCCTGCCGGGAACACGTAGGATGTGACCTCACGGCAGCAACCGGAAAGGATCTTTGTCACTTCATCAAGATACAAGTCAGACACGTTGGAATCCGCGATGATGCAGATCTTTTTCTTCTCAGTGCCCAGCGCGGAGATCTCCTTTGCAAGGGCGTCAAAAGAATCTTCCAGTACGATATCATAAATGGTCTTCCCGTCGAGATGGACAGGGATCCGGTTTACATGTTCTGTGATCATAAGGCTAACCTCCTATTTATAGCGGTACACCACGACAGATGTCCGCCCCTTTTTCGTAAGATTTCCTGGCTCGCCAAACCGGAATTTGCCGATGCCGCGGATCGATAAGATCTCTCCGCCCCGCAGATTCAGCGATACATTCGTGCAGACAGCCCCGTTGACAGAGACCTTCTCGCCTTCGATATATGATGCTGCCCTCGTCCTGGAAAGTCTTCCGCAAAGCGCGATAACAGAATCCAGGCGGACGGAACTCACTGTTCCTGAAATTTCCTCCATCTCTGGCTCCGGAAGCTCAGAAAAATCTGCCGTGATCTCCGTGACAACAGAGGTGTGCCGGATCATCGTGAGATTCTCCGCAAGATATCTGCTCATCTTTTCCATGACAAACGCCCAGGCATTTCCATCCTGCAGGACGATGTCCCCGATCATGGCCCTCTCGATTCCGAGATTCATGATCGCCCCGAGATAGTCTCTGTGGGTCAGTTCCTCCGCGAAGCGCCTGTTTGCGGGAACGATCTTTAAACACACGAAGGGCGGCGCGTAAAGTTCCTCCTCATAGGACGCCAGAAAGCACAAAACCTTTCTTTCAGACATCGGAAAGCCGCCGGAAAGTACGAACTTCACCGGCGGCAGCGTAGCCGACATATTCTGGAAGACAGTCTGTTCTGCGAGCGTCAGAAAATCTGTGTGAAGCGGGATATCGCGGGAGTAAGCGTTTTCTGCCAGTTCCTGGATCCGCTTCCTAAAAAGCTGTTCTTCCTTTTCCATATGGATCCTTAATTAAAGATGGATGTTGAGTCCGGATACGTCTAAGTTTCCTCCGGTAAGAAGATCTTGGAAGTCACCGGACAGCTCAACAGACTGCGGGGTTGCGATAAAAATGTAGTTGGAAATTTTCTGGAGATTTCCGTTCATGGAATATGTGGATCCGGATGTAAAATCGATGATCCGCTGTGCGGTCTCGGTGTGGATTCCCTCCATATTAAGTACAACTGCCTTTCCGGCAAGCAGGTAATCGCAGATCTCCTTTGCGTCATCTAAGGAGGTCGGTTTAATTAAGGAAACTTCCATTCCGCTTCCGCGGCGCATCGGAACAACCTTATTGCTGTTGGTGGTGCGGGGTAAAAATCTTGGCTTCTCCTCCTCATAATCATCTAAATCATCAGCTGTCTGCTTCTTGAAAAGGTTCTTTCTCGCCGGCTTTTCATCCTCATAATCGTCATCTAAGAAGTAATCGTCATCTTCATCGTCGTTCAGACGCATCGTATCCATAATCTTGCCTAAAAAGCTCATATCTAGTTCTCTCCAATCTATCTGGAACCAAAGATTCCGGTTCCTACTCTAATCATGGTTGCACCCTCCTCAACGGCTACCTCGAAGTCACCGGTCATACCCATGGACAGCACACTCATAGTACCATTATCAATGTTTTTATTTTTGATGTCAACATATAATTGATATAATTCTTTAAAATATTTTCGATTTTCTTCTGCATTTTCGACATTTGGTGCAATGGTCATCATTCCCTTTACGCAGACATGGGGAAATGCCTGGATCTCCTTTAAATTCGGAATTACGTCCTCTAAGAACATGCCGAATTTGCTCTCCTCTCTCGCCACATTGACCTCAAGGAGCACATTGGCGATCATATCGCGCTTTGCGGCTTCCTTCTCGATCTTCTCTGCCAGGTGGACGCTGTCACAGGAGTGGATCAGGACCACTTTGTCGATGACTTGTCCGACCTTGTTTGTCTGGAGATGGCCGATCATGTGGAACTTTGCGTCCTCCGGGATCTGCGGGCGCTTCTCCGTGATCTCCTGTACCTTATTCTCGCCGTAGTCGCGCTCTCCCGCCTCATAGGCCTCCATCAACATGGAGACCGGCTTCGTCTTGCTGACGGAGATCAGGGTGACCTCCTTCGGATCTCTTCCCGCGCGAAGGCAGGCTGCGTTCATGCGTTCCCTTACGTTCTTTATATTCTCTGCAACTGACATGATAAAAACCTCCTACTGATAGATGATCATTCCGTTTCCGGTCACGGCGTTGGCATCCAGGACGATGTGGTCGTAGACGGACAGACCATAATCGGTGCCCTTTTTGATGGTGTAATACTCATCATTCGAAGAAAGGATCTCAATCCTTCTGAATACCGCGTATCCACGGTTGATATTGTAGACGCCCTGTACCGTCTGGGTCATTCCGATCTGGTAACGCTCTTCGGAATCGTCCTTTGTAAGGAAATCCCCGGCTTTCAGTTCACTGTTCTCCCCGGCATCTACGTAATAGTATTCATCATCCGCGTAGTAGATCGTGCACGAAGTGATGACACCCACCGTCTTTCCATCCGCGTAGGTCTCCTTGCGGAAGCCGCTTTGGGAGACGGAGGAGGAATCGGAAGAATCCTTCTTTGCGCTCACGTAATAATCCTTCGGGATCACATAGAAAGTCACATCGGTGACGGAGCTTCTCGGGATCTTGAGTCCCCGGACCTCATCGGTCACGATCTCAAAATCCACATACCGGTCGGAAACAAACTGTTCCATATATTTAGAAAAATCGAGTTTTCCGTATGTCTTTCCATCTCCGCCTGTCACTGTGGAGAACGCGCCGGAGGTCTCAAGATCCCTGCCGTTAAACTTCACGGCGAGGGAAGTCTTTCCATTATAAGTGGTAAGTTCCTGCTCCGACATCGGGAACACGATGGACCAGTCCTCGGAGGTGATGATCTTGTAGGCCGGTGCCCCGGTCTCCACGAGCTGTCCTGAGCGCACGCTGGATTTCTTGTAGGAACTCTTGTCAAACATATCCGCTGTCACCTGGTTCGGTGTCAGTGTCTCCATGGAATCCACCGAGTAGGACACAATGCCGGACTGATCCGCCCGCACCTGGGTGAAATTTCCGCCCAGTTCAGAGACTGCGCTGTCGAGATTTTTTAAGGTATCAACGCTCACATACTCCAGGACTTCCGCATCCAGGGTGTTTTTCGTATCATAGACCTCCCGGAAATCTTCGTTCGTGAATGTCTGGCTAAAGCTGGACAGCTGCTTTTTTAAGGAAGCGAGGTTTTCCTTTGAGAGGGCTACAGACCCGTCCGTTTTTTCCGCGAGCAGGGCGGAAAGCGTTCCCGTCTCATCAATGGAATAGACTCTCGTACCGACAGCTGCCCTTTTCCCCTCTCTCAGATAAAAGTTGATATTTCCGGCACGGTCAGTGTATTTCGGCTCCTCTGTCCGGAAAATGATTCCGGTGTGCCTCGTATCGTTTACGATACTTCCCTCCACAACTTCATAAAACTCCACCTTGTCCCTGCGAAGGTAGGTATAGAGATAAAACGCCATATATAAGAAAATGAGGGCAAAAATGATCATGCCCACATTGATATTCAGGGGTCGGCGATAACGAACGACTTTCTTGTTCTTTTTCTTCGCCAATTGATAAACCTCCCAACGGTCATATTCCGTAATATGATACCATCATTCGGAAAAAAGTGCAAGCAGACAGACAAAAAAACAGAAAAAAAGCCGGTCCCCGGAAAATTCCGAAGACCGGCGAAAATCTGAAATTTCAGCACCTGGTTAAACGAGCAGAGGATTATTTCTCCTCTTCCTTTTTAACCTCGACCGGACGGTTTACACGGCCAGCGATCTCAGCCTTGATGTTTGCGATAAATACGTTGAGATCTTCAGCGCCCTCATCGCCTTTGAAGCGGCTTCTTACGGATACAGTTCCATCTGCCTGCTCCTTCTGGCCGACAACTAACATGTACGGGATCTTCTGCCCCTGTGCCTCACGGATCTTGTAGCCGATCTTCTCAGAACGGAGGTCGATCTCAGCACGGATGTCAGCCGCGTCAAGAGCTGCTTTGACAGATTTTGCGTACTCCTCGTACTTCTCGGAGATCGGGAGAACCTTAACCTGAACCGGTGCAAGCCATGTCGGGAATGCGCCAGCGAAGTGCTCGATCAGGATACCGATGAAACGCTCGATGGAACCGAAGCATACGCGGTGGATCATGATCGGTCTGTGCTTCTCACCGTCAGCGCCGATGTACTCAAGCTCGAAACGCTGCGGAAGCTGGAAGTCAAGCTGGATCGTACCGCACTGCCATGTTCTGCCGATCGCGTCTACCAGATGGAAGTCGATCTTCGGACCGTAGAATGCGCCGTCTCCTTCGTTAATCACATAGTCAAGTCCAAGGTCGTCTAATGCGCCCTGTAAGGAGTTTGTTGCAAGCTCCCAGTCCTCGTCGCTTCCCATGGAGTCTTCCGGTCTTGTGGAAAGCTCTACATGATATTTGAATCCGAACAGGGAATATACCTGGTTGATCAGACCTGCTACGTTCTTGATCTCATCACGGATCTGCTCCGGAGTCATGAAGATATGGGCATCATCCTGTGTGAAACAGCGTACACGCATGAGTCCGTGAAGCTGACCGGATTTCTCATGGCGGTGAACGATACCGAGCTCACCCATACGGAGCGGAAGGTCACGGTAGGAACGCGGCTCGGAAGCGTAAACAAGAACGCCGCCCGGGCAGTTCATCGGTTTGATGGCGTAATCTTCGCCGTCGATGACGGTTGTATACATGTTGTTTTTATAGTGATCCCAGTGACCGGAGGTCTCCCAGAGGCTTCTGTTTAAGATGATCGGTGTGGAGATTTCTACATAACCTGCTTTTTTGTGGATCTCGCGCCAGTAGTCAAGCAGTGTGTTCTTTAAGATCATTCCCTTTGGAAGGAAGAACGGGAATCCTGGGCCTGCATCGCTCATCATGAAGAGACCGAGCTCTTTGCCGAGCTTTCTGTGGTCACGCTTCTTCGCCTCTTCCATCATGGTAACGTAAGCGTCTAAGTCCTCTTTTTTCGCAAAGGCTGTTGCGTAGATACGGGTCAGCATCTTGTTCTTCTCGCTTCCGCGCCAGTAAGCGCCTGCGATGTTCATGAGCTTGAATGCCTTGCCGACTTCCTTTGTGTTCATGAGGTGCGGACCTGCACAGAGGTCGGTGAACTCACCCTGCTTGTAGAAGCTGATGATGGAATCTTCCGGAAGATCCTCAATGAGCTCTACCTTGTACGGCTCGTTCTTCTCTTTCATAAGGGCGATCGCCTCTGCTCTCGGAAGCTCAAAACGCTCTAACGGGAGAGCTTCCTTGATGATCTTCTTCATCTCAGCCTCGATCTTTGCGAGGTCGTCGGATGTTACCGGCTCATCACGGTCGATATCGTAGTAGAAACCGTCAGCGATGGACGGACCGATGGCAAGCTTTGTCTCCGGCCAGATTCGCTTGATCGCCTGAGCCATTACATGGCTTGCTGTGTGGCGGAGTGCTGCAAGTCCTTCCGGATCCTTTGCTGTGAAGATATTTAAAGTGCAGTCCTTGTCAACGATAGTGCGCAGATCCTTTACTTCTCCGTCGATCTCTGCGACACAGGCCATTCTTGCAAGACCTTCGCTGATGTCTTTTGCGATGTCGATGACAGCCATCGGCTGTGCATACTCTTTAGAAGAGCCGTCTTTTAATGTTACTTTCATGTTCATTCTCCTTTTTCTCTTGGAAAAATTTCGTGCAGCCGAGATATTTTACAGCTGCTTTTTCTCAGTGAAAATCTCACGCGAGCCGTGGCTTGCAATACCGCGTTTTCAGTTTCCTGTGTGAACACAGTCTCTGTTTTGTCACTCGCGCAAACAAGTGAAAACACGCTTCGCGAGTTTCCCCTTGTTATCGCGGCAGTCGCCAAGGTCTCGCGCAAGCGCGGACTTTGGCTCGTTGTTCGCGTAAATAAAAAAGTCCCTTGATTATGCGTTTTCACATAATCAAGGGACGAGATTACCCGTGGTTCCACCCTGCTTGTATAGAATTTCTATACCACTTCATTTGATGATAACGGAATCACCGTTCCCGATTAGGGGACACTCCAGGGTGGTCTTCAGCTCGTTCCGTGCAGGATAACTCTCACCAAATGTATCCCTCTCTGAGCAGTTTCCGAACGTACTCTTCCTGTCAACGTGTTGTTTTTTTCACTTGTCATTTAGTATATCACCGGAATCAGATTTGTCAAGATGAATTTGCCGTAATTTTCCGAGTTCCGTTCCGATCCGGAGAAGTTCCCGGTTTTTTTTATTCATAGTTCCGAAGACGTTTAGCGGGCAGAAAACGGCCTCACAGGACTCTAGCACTTTCTTCGCCCTAAGAAACGCCTGCTCTCCCACCGGTTCGAAGGCCGCTTCCCGGATCACTTCTGCTGCCAGCACTCTCGCTGTCTGGTACTCCATATCGTTTTCATGGATCACGCCCGCCGCAAAGGGGATCCCCGCCCGGTTTAAGGCATGGTACACCGGAATCCCGCTCCCCATGCCGCCGATGACAAAGACCCTCGGCGCTCCGTCTGTTCTCGGGAGTTCCGGAAATCCAAGGGACGTCAGATAGCTCCCGTGTTCGATTCCGTAGAGCTTTGCGATATAGTCTCCCTCAAACACCTCCCGGGGCGTCCCTGTTCTCCCGATGGTCCCGTTTTCCGCGCAGAGCACATAGTCAGAGATCCTCTCCGCAAGATCCAGCTCGTGAAGCGACATGAGGACTGCCACATTGCGCTCATGGACCAGTTTCTTCAAGATATCGAGAAGCTCCAGTTTGTGCCGGATATCGAGAAAGGATGTGGGCTCGTCGAGAACGAGAAGCTCCGGTTCCTGGCAGATCGCCCGGGCTAAGAGGATCCGCTGTTTCTGCCCGTCGCTGGTGTTCTGGAACAGGACATCCGCAAGGCTTTCGCACCGGACCATTTCGAGGGCATCCATGACCTTTTTCTTATCTTCTTTGGACAGGATCCCGAACCGCCCGGTATACGGATATCTTCCTGCTGCCGCCACGTCAAAACACGTCATAAGCTCCGGATCCGGCCGCCCCGTCATGACCACCGCGGTCTTTTTCGCAAAATCAGGATCCGAGTAATCCTCCAGGGCTGTGCCGTCAAGAAATACACTTCCGCCTAATGGGGAAAGTTCCCGGATGATGCTCTTTAAGATCGTGGATTTTCCAGCCCCGTTCGGTCCGATCAGCGTGACGATGGATCCGCGGCGGATGTTCATGGAGATGTCGGACAGGATCGGTTTTCCGCGGTATCCGACGGTTAAATTGTCTGCTGTCAGGTAGTTCTGCATGGGCTCTCCTTTCAGACTATTCCTATCAACGTTTCACTCTTTTTATCATCATGGCAATCACCACCGGCGCTCCGAACACCGCCGTCACAGAACTGATGGAAAGTTCTGTCGGTGAAAACAACGTTCTCGCCAGCAGATCGCTGAACAGGCAGAATACTGCACCGCCAAGGAAACATCCCGGGATCACAACGATGGGCTTCGCGGTCTTAAACAGCTGTTTGATCATATGGGGCACCGCGATCCCCACGAAGGAGACGGGGCCCGCAAAGGCTGTCACTGTAGCGGAAAGAATGCTGGATAACAGGATCAGCTCGATCCGGAACCGTTTGATATTGACACCCATGTTTCTCGCGTAAACCTCCCCCAGCTGATAGGCACCCATGGCTTTTGAGAGCAGCATGGAACAAACGAGAGCTGTAGCAGTCACAAGGAGACAGATCTTTACCCCATCAATGGAGATGCCGGAAAAACTCCCCATAGACCAGTTGTGGAGGTTCACGATATTGGAGTCATCGGCGAAGGTCACGATAAAATCCGTTGCCGCCGAACAGATATATCCGATCATAATCCCGCTTACCACTAACATGGACATCTGAGGAAGCTTTTTTGAGACCGCCAGCACGAAGCCCATGGAGGCCATGGCACCGAGAAAAGCCGCACCGATCATGACCCAGGAATTCATGATGAGTCCCTGTCCGAGAAACAGGATCATGAAGATCGAAACGGCGAGCTTCGCGCCGGAAGAGATTCCAAGGACGAAGGGGCCGGCGATGGGATTCGAGAAAAATGTCTGCAGCAGAAAGCCCGACACCGATAACGCCCCGCCGAGGATCAACGCCGCCAGCATTCTGGGGAGGCGGATATCAAAGAGAATATGACGGGTCATATCAGTCCCCTCTTTTCCACCCAGGGCCGCAAGAATATCTGCTGCCGATACGCGCACGCTGCCGACGGCCAGGCTCAGAAAGCTTAAGGCTGCAAGCAGGACAAATAACAGCAGGTAGGCCCGGACGATCCGCTTAGACTGGGTTGACATAGGCGTTCTTCCCCCTTTCATTTATAATTTGTAACTATTCAGTACCTTCATAGTTACATGCAAAAATCCATTCCAGATCAGCTTCGCTGATGGGATTTTTGCCTTCCAGCCTATGTTTTCTTACGGTCAGCGCAGCAAGTGCGCAGACCTACTGAACAGTTACTATAATTTAAACTTTTTCGTGTTCTCATCAGCAGGTGTGAATTCAACGCAGTGACGATCCCGTGCTGTTGATCAGCTGTCACCTGCGTGTCACTTCAGTTGATGAAGATATGTAAAGCTATATTCGGTATCGTCGGCAAACACCGCGTTCATATCCCGGATCATATCCCCCAGGCCCATAGTCTCCTGGAACATGTTCTTCCCGGTACACCAGACATTGCCCTCTTTCACTGCCTTGAAATCCGCAAAAAGCTGATTCTTTGCGCAAAGCTCATCGATCGCGGTGAGTTCCCCGTCAATGGTACTGTTGTAGATCAGCACATCCGCATCCTTCGCGGCGGCATAGAAGGACTCAAAATCCATGTTCATCGTTG
The DNA here is from genome assembly GCF_018785465.1 of Clostridium sp. MCC328. Classification (NCBI taxonomy): domain Bacteria; kingdom Bacillati; phylum Bacillota; class Clostridia; order Eubacteriales; family Clostridiaceae; genus Clostridium; species Clostridium sp. MCC328. The sequence continues at coordinate 48,979 of NZ_WQPW01000095.1, read as the reverse complement.
AAAGTGCGTTCTCATCAGAACCGGCATTCCCGGGAATGTAAGTTCCGCCTGCCAGGGCGATCATTTTTGCGATATAATCCCCATTCTTCCTGACATTGACGCTGCCGGAATTCGTCACATAGAAAAAAGCGACCGTTTTTCCGGATGGTTCCATGTCGAGAACATCGGACAGAGCGTCCATATTTTCGCGAAATATCTGTTCCGCCTCAGCCTCTTTTCCCGTCAGGACACCGTAGAGCCGGATCCACTCCATTCTTCCCAGGGGATGGCCCTCATAGCTGGACCGCTCCACGAGAACCGGGATCCCAAGGCGTTCCAACTGTTCTTTTACCTCGGGAGTATGGTAGATCATGGTGGACTCCACGGCGAGACCGCAGTCACTGCTTAAGATCTTCTCGTAGTCCGGAGCGCTGTACTTTCCTGCATAGGCAATTTTTCCCTCTTCCATTGCCGTTCTTGCTTCCGGCAGATACCATCCGGTGTCCTTTGTGCCGGAGAGCGCAATCAAATCCATTGCGTCCAGGTGAATGAAATCATCCATAGCGGATGTCGCCACAAGATAGATATTTTTTACCGGTTTCTGGAGGATTTTGATGGAATCCGGCAGTCCGACCGGCGCGGACATCCCTTCCGGCAGAAGAAGGAACTGGTCTGTATCCCCGATGGTGATGAGCGAGATGTCATTCTCATAATAATCCACGGAAAACTGATCCGCATAGAGAAGATCCATGGAACCTACCGGGGACATATTGTTCCAGCTGCGGGAAGCTGTAGCAGCTGTCTCCGTTTTTGGGGCTGCCTCAGTGCTGCTGCCGGCTTCGTTTTGCCGGCTGTCTGCCGCAGCGGTCTGTTCCCCAGAGCCACCGGCAGAGCTTCCCTCTGCGTCTTTCCCGGTGCACCCAGCACATAGCATGACTACACTCAAAAGAATCACGGTGAGGCATCTGACATACCGCCTGTACCTCTTATCTGTCTCCCGCCTTCTGCGGAATAAATGAATTCTGTTCTTGTCCATACCGTGTTATTGTTTCTGCTCTTCCAGCGTGCTGGAATCAAAGGTCAGCGTGTATTCGATCTCATGCGGAGTGCTCATGGCCGTCGTGTCGGCGTAAACAGTCAACGGGCTGTCAAAACCAGTCACCGTGATCACAAAGGTGGAATTTCCCTCCGTATTGACCGGAAGAAACTTCTCCTCGTCCACCCGCATATAGTCGTAGTTGGAGCTGCTCCAGATGATCGTCGCTTCTGCCTTTCCGTCCTTTACCTCGACCACCGCCGGGGACTCCACAGACGCACGGCCGGACCCGCCGGTCAGAGCGGCTTCTACAGTATAGGTTCCATCTGCGAGACCGAGATCTTCCACAGTCTTTAAGGATGTATTGAGAAACGCATCTGCCGGAATTCCCGATGCCTCAAAGACGAGTTCTCTGTCATACCATTTCTCTTTCTTCTTGCTGAACGCGGTACACGGAAGCGCCTCATTCAATGCCCCCACCGGGACCGTAAAGCTGTGGGTCCCATCAGAATTCTCTTCAAAGGAGATCAGGTCGGCTTCCGGTGCCTTCGATGCCTCCTCGCCGGTTCCCATGTAGACATAGAGATATCCGGTTCCGCCCATGGTCATTCTCGCGGTCATCGCGCCGTCCTTGACAGTCAGTGCACATGATGTGATCTTAAACATGGAGGAACTGGACTCTACGGAAATATCGTAAGTTCCCTCTTTCAGATCCGCTGCGGATACCGGAATGAGACCCACGGTGTCAAGCGTCTGTTCCGCAGCGGTCTCATTGCCGGAGGCAACGGCGGCTTTTGACTCAACAGCCGCAGTCTTCTCCACCGTAGATTCAGCCTGGGCTTCTGCAGCAGAGGCAGATGTTGTCTCAGTCGTGCCGGGCTGTCCGCATGCTGTGGACAGAGCGCAGACTGCCGCGAGCGCAAATGTAAACTGTTTCAATTTATGCATAAAATTTTTCTCTCCCTTCAAAATATCTGTGCGGTGCCTGATATCAGCATTCTGGCTGCTTCAGGTAAGGCAGCATCACTATATTCCTGTATCAGAAAAAGGCGGTCGAATCATCGACCGCCCATAACGAGCTATCTTATTTTGCGAGACTGTCAACTGCAGCCTGGGCATGCTTTACAAAGAGCTGCTGGATCGGCTCAAGTTCACCGAGTCCTCTTACAAGGCAGGAGACCTCATAACCTGCTGCCTCAAACTGGCTCTTCCAGGAATCGTCATCATCACCGGCCATATCGTTGTTCGCATGGTCACCAGCTACGATCATAAGCGGCTCTAAAACGACCTTCTTGTAGGAGCCCTCTTTTACCTGTGCAATAACATCCTCACAGGACGGAGTTGCCTCAACAGTACCTACATAGTAGTTGTCAAAGCCCTCTTCTTTTAACATATCCTGCATTTTCTGGTAAACAGCGTTGGAATCGGCCTCTGTGCCATGGCCCATGAAGCAGATCGCTGTCTCGCCGTCATCATACTCCTTTGTTGCGTCTGTGATTGCGGAGATCACAGTCTTGAAGTCATCGTCGGAAGTTAAAAGAGGCTCGCCGACAGCAACATGCCCGAAGGCATCGGAGTTTTCTGATAACTCATTTACAAGATCTGTGTACTCAAGACCATTCATAAGGTGGGTCGGCTGTACAACAAGATTCTTGACACCGTTGTCGATGGCACGGTTTAAAGCCTCTTTCACGTTATCGATCGCAATATTGTCTCTTTTCTTTACATGGTCAATGATGATCTGGCTTGTGAAACCTCTTCTAACGGAATAGTCCGGGAATGCGTTCTCGATGGCGTTCTCGATAGCGCCGACTGTCAGTCTGCGGCTGTCATTATAGCTTGTACCAAAGCTTACTACGAGAAGCTCATTCTCGCCGATCTCATCCTGATTTCTTGTGTTATCCATGGAAGCATCTCCTGTATCGTAATTCTCTTCGTCCTCTTCTTCAGCCTCTGTCGCTTCTGCTGTAGTTTCCTCCGCGGTTGTCTCTGCGACTGTAGTAGTCTCTGCAGCAGTTGTTGCTGCTGTCTGGCTTCCGGAGCATCCGGAAAGGATTGCCATGGATACGGCTGCCGCTGTCATAACGGCATAAAGGTTTGCTTTTCTCATTTACTCTTCTCCTCGCTTGAAAAATGAATTTTCAGGTCCCAGCCTGGTTCTTTTTTCTCCCAGCAGACATCCGGCAGGTTTCCTGGCTCATCCATCATCGCACATGAGACGCCTTCCCGGCAGAAACTGCCAGTGACTGTCCGTTTGTGACGGACAATGCTCATGTACTCCGGATCTACAGTGACGGGCTCGCACAGGCTTTTGACCTGTTTCCCTTTTAACTCTCATGACGCCTGGGCATATGGATAAAACAACAGCCCGGTGGTTCATGACAGCACCGCATGTATATGGACCTGTAACGATTATCATAACATCCCCGCAATAAAAAAGCAATCGGATATCACGGAAAACCCTTGAAACCCAAGGGGTATTT